>NZ_LZHK01000009.1:0-65735 GCF_001690415.1 Gilliamella sp. Imp1-1 | reverse complement strand
ATGTCAATATTTAGGATTATCAAGACATTATGCTTATTATCAGTGCAAATTGAATAGACAAAAATCAATAGGGCTTTATGCCGATAAAATCGTGACGCTATTTAATCAGAGCTATCAGTCTTATGGTACAAGACGAATTCGTTTTGATTTACAGAAAGAGAATATTTGGGTGTCACGCCGTTACATTGCTCGGGTGATGAAAGCCTTATTGCTGGTATCAAAATACACCGTTAAACGTTATCAATCTCACAATACGGAAGTGAATGAAACCGCCATAGAAAATCACCTGCAACGACAATTTGATGTAGGTGATAAAAAACAAATTGTTGTTGCGGATTTAACGTATATTCAAGTTAAGCAACGTTGGAACTATTTATGTGTTTTAGTGAACTTATCCGATAGGCAAATTGTCGGTTACCATGTTGGTCAACATAAAACAGCAGAGCTTGTTATGTCGGCATTAAGCCAAATTAAACAACCATTATCAAAATTAGATTTATTTCATTCAGACCGCGGTAAAGAGTTTGATAATCGGTTATTAGCGGATTGTTTTAAGACATTTAATATCACGCATTCATTAAGCAAGAAAGGATGTCCTTATGACAATGCGGTAGCGGAAGCGACATTTAAAACAATTAAAACGGAATTTGTAAAAGGCCAACGTTTCAACTCAACGGCTGAGTTACAACGCGCTTTTTCGGCTTATGCCTATTGGTATAATCATAAACGATTACATTCTTCGTTAGGCTACTTGCCTCCCATTGAATTTAAAAAACACTTACCCCTTAATTTTTTTGTTTGAAAATGTGTTGCCATTCCAGCCTTAACATAGTCTTGGTTAATAACATTATTATCTGAATTTTGTTCAATTCCTTTTCGATAATGTTTTTTTTCTGCAAATTCGTAAAGTGCCCCTAGATTGAATAGACCTAAAGCATAACCGTTTGAGGCTGCTTTTTCATATAGCTGCTTTGCTTTAAGCAAATTTTTTTTCACGCCGAGACCATAATTGTACATGTAGCCTAAACTCACTTGTGCATCGGCGTAATTTTGATTAGCCGACTTTTGGTACCATTCAATAGCTTTAGCATAATCTTGTTGAACGTTTAGACCGTACTGGTACATATAACCTAACCGGTTTTGTGCTTCGGCACTATTTTGTTCTGTTGCTTTTTTATATTCAACATCAAAGTTATATTCTATATTTTGTGTTGCAAAAATGGGCACATTAACAAATAAGCATATTATTAATAGGGGCTGTTGATCTTTGCTGTACATAAATTACTCAACAATACATTGGCAGCCACATTAACATAAATGCCAGTGATACCATACTGGCATAATTCCTTTCTAACTTATCGTATCTAGTTGATATTGAACGATATTGCTTGATTCTAGCAAAGGCATTCTCGACTAAATGACGATAGCGATAAAGGCACCTATCCATACTGCTTTTATCTATATCCTTACCATAATTACGTTTAGCAATCACCGTTCGTCCGCCTTTTTGCCGAACAAAGCACCGAAAAGGCTCGCTGTCATAACCTTTATCGGCTATCACTGTATTGACTTCATCGAGCTTTTCAACTAGGTTTTCTGCATAAGTGATATCATGTCGTTGTCCTTCAGAAAGCTCAAAACAAATAGGCAAACCACCACTATCAACCGCAAGATGAATTTTAGTTGAATTACCACCACAGCTCTGACCTATTTGCTCGGAATACTCCGTTGCAGCGCCTGTACTATGCTGATGAGCCCTGATAATCGAGCCATCTAGGAACACCCATTCAAAATCCGCTAGTTGTGATAAATGTTTGAAAATATCAACTAATATTCCTTTTTTAGACCACAAATTAAATCGCCTATAGACAGTGCTCCATTCACCAAACTCTTCTGGCAAATCTCGCCAAGGAATACCGGTTCTCATTCGGAAAAGGATCCCTTCAAACGTCATCCGATGCTCGGATTTATTATAAACTCGGCCGGTATTTTTCATTATTTGTAGTAGCTTTTCCCACCGTTTATCTGTTAGCATTGTTCTTGGCATGATGAATCGAGTTATGGTTGTTTTTGGCTGAATTATTATAACTCACATCATGCCGTCTAAAAAATAATCATGAAAGATCAACACGCCCTATATTTGGTATAAAAATTAATATCAAGAATGAATGAAATAAAGAGGATTGTAATGAGCAGTAAATTACTTGTAGTTGATGATGATCCAGAAATTACTTTATTATTACGAGAACTTCTTGAGTTAGAAGGATTTCTTGTTGAAATAGCGAATAATGGTATTCAGGCTTTAGAAAAGTTTGATAGTACGATAGATCTTATTTTACTTGATATTATGATGCCTGAAATGAATGGACTTAAATTCTTATCTCAACTTAGAGGTAAATTTACGGTACCTGTTATTTTTTTAACGGCTAAAGATAATGAATATGATAAAGTTATTGGGCTTGAGCTTGGTGCTGATGACTACATTCTAAAACCATTTAATGATAGAGAGCTTATTGCCCGAATCAATGCACTTTTGCGTAGAGCGCATTGGGATAATGTAGCAAACGATGAAGCTGAACAACCAATTAAATATACAATTGATAAACTTAATGTAAATCGAAAACAGGGATCTGCTTTTTTTGATAACAAGTATATAGATTTAACGGGTACTGAGTTTCAAGTGTTGCTTACCTTTCTAGAAAATTCGGGAAAGATAATCACACGCGAAAAACTAAGCGAATTTGTTTTGGGTAAAGATTTAACTCCACTTGCTCGCTCAATTGATGTACATGTATCTAGATTACGGAAAAAACTACCGCCTAGGAGTGATGGTTTACCATGGATTAAAACATTACGTTCAAAAGGTTACTTATTTGTAATTGATCGAAATGACGATTTGTTATATGAATAACTTTATAATTAATATCAGATAATATGGTATGTGGCTTTTTGATAAACTAACAATAAGAATTTTCACAATATTTTTATTAACCATAGCTTTTTTTTTAATGTTAATAATGGTTTTGCCGAGTCTTGATGCTCGAAACCTAACCTACTTAGCAAACAAAGATAAACAAGCTGGTAATATGCTTGCGCATCAGATTGAAAATGATCTTATTAATGTACCAAAAGATAGTTTTCGGTGGTGGATGCGTTTTATTGTTGTTATGGATAGTTATCAAAAACCAGGTCAATTTTTATTTATTGTTACCCCTAATGAACAAATCATTACCGCTGAAACAAAAAATATTGATTTAATCAAAAACTTTAGTGAAAAATCCCATGATGTCAAAGATCCTGCAAAAAAAATTTATGATTCCCAAGAAATTATAGGACCTTTTCTCATTCATTATGCTAATGCTGAATATCAATTATATATCCTACAACAAACTACAGATATTCAATCTCAATTAGTCAACTTTATATTTGATCATCCTCTTTTACTATTAACTTTGACCATGCTAGCAAGTTCTCCTTTTTTACTATGGCTATCTTGGAGTATTGCAAAACCTGCTCGAGGGCTAAAAAAAGCAGCAGATCAGGTTGCGAAAGGAAATTTACAAGAGTGGCCTGAGCTAGAACAAACGGGATCATCTGAATATAAAGCGACGGGTGCTAGTTTTAACCATATGTTAAGAGAGCTTAAACGGATGCAAGAAGTACAGCAGCGTTTGTTTTCAGATATTTCTCATGAATTGCGCACTCCTTTGACTCGTTTGCAGCTTGCTACATCGCTATTGCGACGCAAACAAGGTGAAAGCAGTGAAGTTATACGTATTAATAATGAAGCAATAAAATTAGATTCTATGATTGGTGACTTATTGTCATTGGCAAGGCAACAATATGACAATAATGAAATTCGTGAAGTTAATAAAATTAATATTCTATTTAAACAGGTGCTTGATAATGCCACTTTTGAAGCAGAACAAATAGGTAAAACGTTGGTCGTTACAAATTTTCCAACTAACCATACTATATTATGCTATCCAATTGCTTTGTGTAGCGCACTTGAAAACGTTATACGCAACGCATTTCGCTATTCAAATAAACAGATCGATATTAATTTTGTAGCACAACAACAAAAGCTAACAATTACAATTGATGATGATGGTCCAGGAGTTGCTGAAAGTGAACTAGAACAAATTTTTAGACCTTTTTATCGTACAAGTGAAGCTCGAGATCGTGAATCTGGCGGAACTGGATTAGGGCTCGCTATTGTAGCTAATGCCATCATACGCGATCACGGTACTGTAAAAGCAGAAAAAAGTCATCTTGGTGGACTTAGAATTGTGATAATATTGCCAATTCATAAACATCAATAAATAATAAATGAGAAAAGTTGTGTCAAATTCAGCCTTAAACATCGTTTTATTTGAACCCGAAATTCCTGCTAATACTGGAAATATTATCCGTCTTTGTGCTAACACTGGTTTCAATTTACATATTATTGAGCCTATGGGCTTTTTCTGGGATGACAAAAAGTTAAGGCGAGCCGGGCTTGATTATCAAGAATTTGTTGATGTAAAACGCTATAAAAATCTCAACCATTTTTTAGATGCCAATCAAATATACCTATCAACACAAGTTTATGCTTTAACCACAAAAGGACAAAAGCCACACAGTGAAGTCGATTACCAGCAAAATGACTTCTTAATGTTTGGACCAGAAACCCGAGGCTTACCAAAAAACATACTTGATGCACTACCACAAGAGAAAAAGATCCGCATTCCCATGCTCGCCACTAGCCGTAGTATGAATTTATCTAATTCTGTTGCCGTTGTGGTTTATGAATCATGGCGTCAGTTAAATTATATGGGTGCAAAATAAATTTTAGTCTTACTCAGTTGTTGGATAAATACCGACGTTGGGAAAAAAGCAATATTCAAACCTTTCGGTGCGGTTAAAATAATTATTTTTTTATAAAAACCTTTTATATAGTTCATTTATTTTATTAATGCTTTTTGCTCTTAATTTAAGTCAAATAGTTATGTTTTTTAGAATTAGACTTAGGAGCGGACGTTTTGGCTTTTTCGGTGCAGTTTATCGGCTAATCCCCTAAATTGGAAGTAGCTATTGTAGCTATTCTACCCACTAATAGATAAAATGTTTGAAACCTCACCGATCCCCAAAATTTTCTATTACCATTTGATTCACAAAAAAATTCAATAAAATCAATAACCAACCTGAACGATTTTAGAGAAAAAAACATTCCTACAACACCGCATGTCAATATACCTATCTTTAAATCTTAATTTTTTATTCTTTCGATTGTTGCATTATCAACTTTTATAAGTTTACCTGCTTGTTTTACCAAATTACGGCATCTATACAAATACAATCACGTAAACTACATTCTAATTTACCGCTATTATTAATCTATGCACTTATGCTATATCCAAAATTAAAACTACCGAACTTATCAAGATTCTATACATTTAATTTTGGCTTTTATCGGTTCGCCTAAATTAAAAAAATAACTGCCTTTGAATTGATTTATATGTAGTGATCCTCACAAAAAAAAGCAGAAGTTACCGCTATGACATAAATACAAATCATAGCGGGACAAATATCATAGGCAAAAAATTTAGCATCAAATTCAAACCAATATTCAGAAAATCTGTTTCCCCAAAAAAATCGTTCAACACCAATAATAGCAAAACAAAAATTTGATTATTATCTTGAAATTTGTTGTTCTATTTCACTCATAACAACAGCCATTACAGTTAAGCTTCTGGCTGATCGTTTTCAAGAGTGATATCGGAGTCGTTGTACACAGCCATATTCATAAGACCAATTTCTTTATCGGTTGCGACAGCGGCTGTCATAGCGCCAGATACATTAGCTAAAGTTCTTGCCATATCAATAATTGGATCAACAGCTAAAACCATACCAATTAATGGGAAGTATTCGGCCATGCCCATACCTGATAAAACGACGGTTGCGGCAACTGTTGCCGTGCCAGGAATTCCAGCTATACCAATTGAACCAATAACCACTACAATGACAAGCATAATATAAAATTGGATATTAGTATCAATGCCAACCATATGAGCTACCATAACAGCAAGTAAAGCAGGAAAGAAACCGGCACATCCATTCATTCCCATGGTACTACCTAAAGAGCCAACTAAATTTGCGGTACCTGTATTAACACCCATTCGGACGGTTAGTGTTGAAATAGTCATTGGTAATGAACCGACAGAGGAGCGACTTGTAAAGGCCAATAGCCATGTTCCTAGCGCTTTTTTTATAAACATAATTGGTGAAATACCATGAATCACAATAATGGCAACATGTACAATCAACATAATCAATGTGGCGATGTAGATCGCAGCAACAAAACTTGAAACCTGAATAATTGCGGGTATTCCGTTAGAAATGATGGTGCGAGCAAGTAAAGCAATTACTGCATAAGGCATGTATTTTATGACTGTCATCGCAATCGACATGATGATCTTATAAAGTGCTTCAATAAACGTTTTAAATAGGGCAATCGGTTGTGAGTTTTTCTTTTCCATTCTGTTGGCGGCAATCCCCATTAAGGCAGAGAAAATGACCAATCCAACAATATTTTCGTTTACCATTGATGCAATAATATTGCTTGGAATTAGATTTATAAAGGTATCAATAATATTAGTGTATTGTTTTGCCTGAGCTTGATGTACAGAACTTGAGCTTATTTCACCTAATGCAAATAGATTAGCTAACAAAATACCAACAATACAGGCAATTGCTGTTGTAAACAGTAACCAAAAAATTCCTCTGAATGCGATTTGGGGTAGATTTTTTTTACCAGAGAAATCGATAATTACTTTAACAATAGATACAAATATGAGTGGTATCACTAACATTCGGATAAAAGCAATAAATGCTCGACCAAATAGTCCATACCAAGTTGCGGTTTCTTGCATCCAGATTGTTGATGTGTCAGGAAATCCTGCTACAGCTTGAATACTTAAACCAAGCACGGCACCAAGGATTAATCCAACTAACATACGTATTGAAAAATTAACCTTTTGCTTTTGTAATGGCCTCATTACTGCAAAAAAACAGATGAGCAGTAACCCAATACCAATTAATGTCTGGTAATGAGTAATAGATAAGAACTTTTCAAAAAAGACTCCTTGAAAAATAGCATCTGGCATATTTAATCCTCACCCTTTAATAATAAATTTAATTATCTAGTAAAATATTTATTGATAGGTTTATTAATACCTATCTTATTTTGCGATTGAGCCTGCAATATTTAAAATATCCCATGGTCTGGAAAATGGTGGAGCATAAAGAAAATCCATCATGGCTAATTCATCAATTTTCAAATTCGTCCATATTGCGGTTGCAAGAGTGTTGACCCTTAATGCCGCACCTTGCCCTCCAGCTATTTGACCACCTAAAATCACTCGAGTGTCGGCATGATAGATAAGTTTTGCTGTTACACTTGTTTGACCAGCAACATAGTTGCTGTGATTTTTATCTTTAACTATGACAGTTTTATAAGGAATTCCAGCTTTTTTTGCTTCGCTTTCAGTTAAACCTGTTCGTCCTGCTTCAATATCAAAGACTTTTAAGGCTGAGGTGCCAATAGTGCCAGGATATTCACAATTTCCGCCACCTAAATTTTCGCCTACAATTTTGCCTAGTTTGTTCGCCCCTGTAGCAAGTGGAATATATGCCATTGAATGACTAACTCTATGGTGAAGGGCAACACAATCTCCAGCAGCATAAATATCTGCCATATTAGTTTGTCCAAAGCTGTTGGTGATTATGGCACCATTTGCAAGTGTCTTAATACCAAGGTTTTTATAGATATCATTGTTTGGCTTAACACCAGTTGCAATAATAACAACATCGGCTGGATATCGTGATTTATCAGTAATTACATGTGTGACGTTGTGCGATCCTTCAAAGCCAAGTACTCGCTCTTGCAAATGTAGATCACAATGTTGTTTAATATTTTCTTCAATTAGTTCAGTAATTTGTTTATCAAATGCATCGATAAGAATTCTGTCATCCAATTGAATCAATTTGACGTTTTTTTGTAAAGCAACAAGCGATTCAGCTATTTCAAGCCCAATATATCCAGCACCTATAACAATCAAATTTTTGATATTTGAGTTGGATAATGTCTGTTTGATAGCTAACCCGTCATGCAGGTTGCGTAATGTGAAGATATTTTTTAGTTGGCTATTTTCAAAAGGGGGAATGATGGGACTTGCACCAACTGCAAGTAGTAACTTGTCATAGCTATCATCAAAGCAATTGCCAGTATTGAGATCTTTAACAGTTAATTTTTTTTGATTAGTATCAATAGCAATGACTTCATGTAAAGTTTTTATTTCAATATTATCTTTTTGAAATTGCTCAGGCGTTCGGGATATCATTTCGTTGGCGTCAGTAAAGTGGTTACCAATAAAATAAGGTAAACCGCAAGCACCAAACGAAACAATATCTGATTTTTCATAAATACGGATGGTTGCCTCAGGGTTCATTCTTTTAGCCTTTGCAGCAGCACTTGCGCCTGCAGCTTGAGCGCCAATGATGATTATTTTCACTTAATTTTCTCCTCAGTGCTCAGATACTGAATTATAAAATAATGCCTTATCATACGCCATAGATTACTTAGGTGATAGATAGTTAGCACTAATATTCGTTAATTTAAAATTTCATTCGTTTAAAAATCAACATTTACCTATTTAGTGTAATTTTTAAGTCGTATCATTTTTGTCAAAAAGTTTCAGGTAACTATGTGTTTCAGTATAAATTATTAAGTATAGGTGGCTGAGTTTGGTTGATTAATGCCATGATTAAATTAATCTGTAAGTCTGTGTCATTTAATGTGGGAATATAATAAAATGATTTTCCACCTGCATTTAAAAAGATTTCTCGATTTTCTTCGTCAATTTCGTAAATAGTTTCAATACAATCTACCGAAAATCCGGGACAGATGACGTGCACATTATTAACACCACTTTTTGCTAATGTTTGTAGTGTATCGCTGGTACTTGGTGTAACCCATTTGCCTTTTCCAAATTTCGATTGATAAGCCATTTGAATTGGTATATTTATGTTATTTGTTCGGCATTTTTCGATTAATAACTGTGTGGTCATTTCACAACGTTGAATATAATCCTCTTTTCGTTTGTAAATATAACGCTCAGGAATACCATGATAAGAAAGTATAAGCACTTCAGGCTCGCCTTGGCATTGAAATGCTTGCTTAATTTGTAAATAAAGTGCATTGATATAGCTTGGATGATCGGCATAATCACGAATATAGTCAATACTATTTATGATTTTGTCGGTTGCTATAATTTGTTTAAGTTTATCAAGTACAGCGAGTGTTGTGGTTGTTGAGTATTGTGGAAAAAGTGGCAATACCGTAATTTTTGAACATGATTGAAGCTTGTTCAATGCAGATTGAATATTGGGTTCACCATAGGTCATGGCTAATTCACATTGAATATTTGGTAAGTGGTGTTGTAATTTATCACATAATAATTGGCTGTAATGAAGTAAAGGTGATGAGCCATTTATCCAAATTTTTTGGTAATGATGAATAATATAAGGCACTCGCTTAGGTATTACAAGGTACTTTAAAATCGGATACCAAAACAGTTTCGGTAAATCAACGACATGGCGATCGAGTAAGAACTCGGTTAAATACCGTTTTATTGCATCTGGTGTTGCCGCGTTTGGTGTACCTAGATTAATAAGCAATAACCCTTGTTTTTTATTCACAAGTAATCCTTATTTTGAGCAAAGATAATAGTTGATAATGTTAAAAAGCCTATGTAGTGCGCCTTGATTTTGTTTTAATACTTGATACGCTTGTTCGCCAATTTGTTGACTACGCGTTTTATTTTCTAAAAGCTCATTAATCGCTGAATAAAGGGAATCGGCTGTGCTAGCACAAATGATCATGCCATCAGCTGAAATAAGTTGCTCACAAATCACTTTAAAATTGAAAAAATGTTCGCCACTAATGATTGGGATGTGGTGAAGTGCGGGTTCTAATGGATTATGCCCTCCATGTTTCACTAAACTGCCACCAACGAAGGCGATATCGGCAATACCATAAAGTTCTATTAATTCTCCCATCGTATCACCCAAAATGACTTGGGTTTGTTTAGCAGGAATTTGACCGCTACTGCGGTTTATATAATTTAATCCGCAATCATTAATTAATTTTTCGACGGTTTTAAAGCGTTCTGGGTGGCGGGGGACAATAATCAATAACAAATCGGGATATTTTTGTAATAACCGCTTAAAGGCAGATAAGATGATTTCATCTTCTCCATTGTGTGTACTTGCGGCAATAAAGATAGGGCGGTCTAATTGCCACCGCTGTTTTAGCGTTTTGATTTTTTGCTGTTGTTGATCTGTTAAATCAATATCAAATTTAATACTACCGGTTATTGTTAAGTGATCACGGGGTAAACCCAGTGAAATAAAACGTTCCCCATCTTGCTTATTTTGTGCGGCAATTGCACTAATTTTTAATAGTAAATTGCTAATGGATCGCCCTAGTTTACTGTATCGATTAGCTGAACGTTCTGATAATCTGGCATTGGCAATAATTAGCTGAATATTTCGTTTATAACACTGACAGATAAAATTAGGCCAAAGCTCAGTTTCCATAATGATCACTAATTTGGGCTTAACCGTATTTAAAAAACGATTTATCGCGCAGGGCAAATCATAAGGTAAATATACATGGCTGACGCTATCACCAAGTAATGATTTAACTTGCTCTGAGCCTGTTGGCGTCATGGTGGTAACTGTGATAGGTAAACTAGGATACTGTTGTTTAAGTGCTTTGATTAGCGGGATGGCTGCTATCGTTTCACCCACCGATACGGCATGCACTAAAATACCGTTAGATTTAACTTTATTTTTGCAAAAACCATAGCGTTCAAGCCAACGCTTTCGATAAGCTGGTGCTTTACGACTACGCCAAAGCAGTCTTAGCCAAACCAGTGGTTGAATCAAATATAATAAAAAAGTATATAAAATTTGCATACTAATTATAAGTTGGTTAGATCAAAAAAGTGTTCACGATAATAAACAAGTTCAGCAATTGAGTCACGAATATCATCAAGAGCTTGATGAGAACTCTGTTTGCTAATCCCTTTTAGTATTTCAGGTTTCCAACGTTTAGCTAATTCTTTAATTGTGCTGACATCTAAATAGCGATAATGAAAATAACTTTCTAAATTAGGCATATAGTTAAATAAAAAACGACGATCTTGCCCAATAGTATTACCACAAATTGGAGAGCTGTTTTCTGGTACCCATTGTTTTAAAAATTCGATGGTTTGTTGCTCGGCCTGTTGTTCACTAATAGTACTTTTGCGAACACGCTCAATAAGTCCTGATTTGCCATGGGTGTTTTGGTTCCACTCATCCATTAATGCTAATTGCTCATCAGATTGATGAACTGCAATCACAGGTCCTTCAGCAAGAATATTTAAGTTAGAATCGGTAACAATGGTTGCGATCTCAATAATGCGATCAGTTATTGGATTGAGTCCAGTCATTTCAAGATCTATCCAAATAAGATTGTTACTATTAATTTGAGATTGTTTGTTCATAATTTGCTATAGAGATTTTCTTTTTGATACTGAGTAGTGTAGCATAACTGACAATCTGTTTTAGTAAAAAATGAGTACTATGGCAAAAAATAAACTATCCAATAATCAAAAAAGACGTGTAGCGGCAAAACATCAGCAACGATTAGCAATAAAGCAAGATGAGAGTCTAGCAAATTTTTCGTCACCTCGTGACGGTGTAGTAATAAGTCGTTTTGGTAAGTCTGCTGATGTTGAAGATAGTGCAGGTCTTATTTATCGTTGTAGTATTCGTCGCACGTTACCTTCAATAGTCACTGGTGATAAAGTAGTATGGCGCGAAAGTTTAGAGCCAAACACCAATGGTATTATTGAAGCGGTTCACCCGAGACATTCTGAACTTGTCCGGCCTGATTTTTATGATGGCGTTAAACCCGTTGCCGCAAATGTTGATCAAATCGTGATTATTTCGGCTGTCTTGCCAGAATTATCACTAAATATTATCGATCGTTATTTAGTTGCTTGTGAATGCACGGATATAAAACCTATTATTGTTTTAAACAAAATTGATTTACTTAATGATGATCAACGCACTGAAGTTGAAAAAAAGTTGACGATTTATACTCATATCGGTTATCAAGTTTTGTATGTCTCATGTCAAAATCAACAAGGCATTGCTGTATTACAAGAAGTTTTGCAAGGTAAGATTTCCATTTTAGTTGGGCAGTCTGGTGTGGGAAAATCAAGTATTATTAATTTACTGTTACCTCATCAATCACAATCAGTTATGACTGGAGGTATTTCAGAAATATCCAGACTTGGTCAACATACAACTACTTCCTCTCGGCTTTACCACTTACCAAATGGTGGAGATATTATTGACTCACCAGGGATCCGCGAATTCGGTTTATGGCACTTAGAGCCTGAACAAGTGATTAGTGGTTTTAAAGAATTTGATAATTATTTAGGCGGTTGCCACTTTCGCGATTGTAATCACTTTGATACGCCAGGTTGTTTACTACAAAAAGTAGTACAAGACGGTAAAATTGCACCATCAAGGCTTGATAACTATCATCGAATTTTACAGACAATGCAAGAAGTTAAGGCAAAAACTAACAAAATCTATAAATAATCAGCTTAATTTATTTATAACAAAATTAACTTAAATAAGTTATATTTGTGTTCGAGTCATTACTTGCTGCTCACAATTAGTGGTAACCTTCTTGAAAGTCATTGCTAGATTGTGAGCAACGAATATGTTATTTAACATCTATTTTTTTAATGCAAAACCAATAGCTACATATGCCCAACCTTGAAAAATAAGGTCAATACCTAAAAACATACCTAATACCCAAAGACTATCATATGGCCAACCTGCAATAATCATAAATCCTAAAATTAATGTAATAATCCCTGAAGTTAAAACCCATCCCCAACGAGGTAAATTGCGGTTATTCATAGCCGCAAATATTTGTGTAAAGCCGCTCATAATTAGCAAGAATGAAATCACCAATGTTAAGGCTGATGAAACCGCAACAGGTTGGAAAAATGACATTAGACCAATAAAAATGTATAAAACTCCCATTACTGCCCATAATGCTGACTGACTGAAACCTTTAATGCGAAATGAATGTAGCGCTTGCGCAATACCTGCCATTAAAATTAATGAACCAATAAAATAGACAGAAAAAACAGTTGCCGTGAACTGATAACCTAATGCTAAGCTCCCCAATATAATTAAAATAACACCAACTAAAATAAACCAACTTGATTTTTCTTTAAGATTGTAGACATTGTTTTCGTTAGATATCATGTTATTTACCTATTTTTATAAGTTAATTTTGGATTTCAAATTAAAACCACTTTTTAAGACTTATAGTCTGTCAATGGTGATTTAGTAAATGAAAAGAAAGGTAGTGAAGGTACAATTTATTGCACAGTAATTAGTTTCTGTTCAAACCGTTACTGTGCATATAAATTAGTTAATATAATAAATCTAATTTTAGAATTAATCTTTATCTTTCAGTGCTTCTTCTAGCGTTGAATAGAACATTAGTTTGTTAGAAATTGGAACAATTTTTGCGCGAGCTAATGTTTTTAATGGTTGAAACTGTAACTCACAAATTGATAGATCAACTTGTTCAGGTAGTTCATCAATAAAATGAATTAAAGCATTGAGCCCACCAGCATCAAGAATTGGTACCGCATCCCATTGTAGCACTATGTGTTCATATCCATTAATCTTTTGATAGATTTCTAAAAATGTACGTTCAGCGGCAGCAAAAAATAGTGGTCCGTTAATACGTAGTACTAAGGTTTTATCGTTACTGCGATTAAGTTCAACTAAGCGAGTCATACGGGCGATACGGCGCATAAATAGGATTGAGGCAAGTACAATCCCAAGTGTAATTGCAATCACCATATCAAATAGTACTGTTAACGACATACAAATAAGCATAATCAAGATATCATCTTTAGGAGCACATTTGATAATATAAATGACGCGTTGAACTGCACTCATATTCCATGCCACGATAAGTAATAATGCCGCCATTGCAGAAAGTGGGATAAATGATAATGCTGGTGCGAAGCAAATAAGAGCAAGTAAAACAATTAAAGAATGCAAAACGGCAGCAATAGGCGAGGTTGCGCCTGCTTTGACATTTGCCGCTGAACGCGCAATTGCCGCTGTTGCTGAAATGCCACCAAAAAATGGTGCAATAATATTACCTAAGCCTTGGCCAATGAGTTCACTATTTGAGTGGTGTTTAGTGTGTGTCATTTCATCTAATACCACAGCACAGAGTAATGACTCAATTGCGCATAACATTGCCATGGTCAGTGAAATTGGCAGTAAGGCAGTAAATGTTGACCAATCCCAAGTAAAATCAGCATGCTGCCAAGGTAAAATAAACTCTGGTAGAACAGAGGGTATGCCATGACCTATCGTATTATCAGCTAGTGTATAGGTAAATCGTGAACCAATTGTTTCAATTTGATAGCCAAATTGATTAAAAATAAACATAACAGCAATGCCGGCAATTAGTGCAGGTAGGTGTCCTGATATTTTAAGTCTAAGTTTTGGCCATACTATTAACACAATCAGTGTTACTACGCCGACTATAGTGTCAGCAATATTAATGGTTGGTAGTGTTTTAGCTAGTTCCGTAACTTTACCAATATAACTTTCTGGCATGTGCTCAAGTGTTAAACCAAAAAAATCTTTAATTTGCATGGTTGCTATAGTTATGGCAATGCCCGATGTGAAACCTAATACAACGGGTAAAGGAATATATTCGATTAATCTACCTAATCGAATTAATCCCATTAATACAAGAAATATACCGGATAGCAATGTTGCAATTAGTAGTCCAGATAATCCGTATTGTAATGATACAGGGTATAAAATAACTACAAATGCTGCTGTAGGTCCAGAAACACTAAACCTTGATCCCCCCGTTAATGCAATGATAAAACCACCTATAATTGCTGTATATAAACCATGCTGTGGAGGTACACCACTAGCAATAGCTAGTGCCATTGCTAGTGGTATAGCAATAATCCCAACAGTTATGCCAGCTATTAAATCTTTAATAAAACGAGTTGTGTTGTAAGGGGTACTTATACATGCAGATATAAATGCACAGCTAATTTTTGTACCTGAAAGGCCATATAATTTCATTGTGTTTAATTAATTAAAAGGAAGTTGTATCGAGTGTCTAATAAGATAATCTTTTTTACGAAAAATGAAAGAGTGTTATGAAAATAATCATCTTTTTTGTGAAATAGTTTTATAGATATTGTTTTATTAACACTATCATTTTATAAGTACTGCTTATTTTGATTTTTATGCTAATCTACACTATAGATAGTGATGTTGAGGCCATTTTTAATGGTATATTAACGTTGTTTATTTCAAGGGGAAAAGCGAATGGTTATGGTTCGTTTTCGTAAGTGGTTTATTGTTTTTTTATGTGCGTTTTCTTCTGTAAGTCTTGCTCAACAAACTATGTGTGTGGGTTCTAAAACAGCCTATCAATATGATGCTGAACAAAAGATTACACCAGCGCCGACAGGGTATATGGCTTTTTACATTGATCATGTTGGACGACATGGCTCACGTTATATCAGTAAACCAAAATCTGAAGATATTGCTTATCAAATTTTGTTAATGGCTGAAAAGCAAAATCAATTGACTAGCTTAGGAAAAGATTTATTTAGGCAGATAATTCGTATTGCTGAGTTAAATAAAAATCATTACGGCGAGCTTACTGATTTTGGTCGTAAAGATATTGCTTTTATTAGTCAGCGTATGCAGGAGAATAATCCAACTGTTTTTAAAGGAAATAAAATTGATGTTGTTTCATCTCGAACCCCTAGAGCCAAAGAAACCGCAGAAATATTCATTAGTTCTTTCAAATCTAAATATCCTGATATCCATGTTACACAGCAGCCCGAAGATCAACAAACGTTATTGCGCTTTTTTGATTATTCATCAGTTTATAATGAATATAAACACAGTAAAGTAGTGAAAGATTCGGTGAAATTGATAGAGAATGCGCCTAAAACACAGCAAATAAGCGAACAGGTAGTAAAAAAGATTTTTGCTGATGATTTTATCCAAAAGCTAGATAAGGGCATTGAGGTTGTCGATAAATCATCAGTAAAAACACGGGATTTTGTGATTTCGGTTTATCAATTGTATCAAGAGCTACAAGCATTTTCGCCGCAAGTATTAAAGGATAATTATTTTGATCTTGATCCGTATTTTTCGGTTGATGAAAATACTTGGCTTAATACCGTAGTTACGGCTAAAAACTATCTGGAAATTGGTCCTGCTTTTGATGCCAATAGTATCCAAATAAAAATTGCCGCTCCATTGTTGTGGGATATGTTAAACACTGCCGATATTGCAATAGCGAATAATAATATTGATGCCAATTTGCGTTTTGCCCATGCTGAAACCATTTCGCCTTTAGCCACTTTACTTGAAATTGAAGGTACATCCGCTATTGCTGAGTCTATTTTTGATTATTATGCTGTTTGGCAAGCGGATAAAATTATTCCTATGGGGGCTAATATTCAATGGATTTTTTATAAAAGCGAGAAAGAAAATCAGCCTGTATTAGTTAAAGTATTATTAAACGAGCGTGAAGTACATTTACCTATAAAATCAGTGCAATATCCTTATTATCGTTGGAGTGATATAAAACAGTTTTATACAGATAAGCTTAATAAATTAGGTTTAAGTTATATCCCGTCACTAGCAACAGCAAATTAAGTGGTAATGGAGTTAATTGCTATAGATAAAAAGCAATATTTCTATCAGAAATATTGCTTTTTGATGATTAACCTAAAAGCAAAGCATCATCGGTAACTTTTTCACCACGTGTTTTTTCAAACATATCTAATAAATCCGTTACAGTTAATTTAGCTCGTTGTTCTCCAGATACATCAAGCACAACTTGTCCTTGATGAAGCATTACCGTTCGGGTGCCATATTCTAATGCTTGTTTCATAGAGTGAGTCACCATCATTGTTGTTAATTGTTTTTTTGAAACAATTTCATTGGTTAGCTCTAAAACAAACTGTGCAGTTTTAGGATCAAGCGCTGCGGTATGTTCATCAAGCAATAATATTTTAGATGGTTGTAAAGTTGACATTAACAAACTAATAGCTTGTCTTTGACCTCCCGAGAGTAATCCCATCATATCCGATAATCGATTTTCAAGACCTAAATTTAAAGTAGCAAGTTTTTCTTTAAATATTGATCTGATATTTCGATTAAGAGCTGAAGATAAGGTAAAACGATATCCTCGGTTATAAGCTATAGCGAGATTTTCTTCAATAGTTAAGTTTTCACATGTGCCAACCATGGGGTCTTGAAATACACGAGCAACCATACTAGCTCGTTTCCATGCTGGCCAGCGAGTGACATTTTTACCATTAATAGCAATTTTTCCTGAATCAGGAAGTAAATCGCCACTAATCACATTCAATAAAGAACTTTTACCTGCTCCGTTACTACCAATTATGGTAACAAATTCACCTTCACTAATATTCAGGTTTAGTCCTCGTAATACATGATTTTCAATTGGTGTACCCTGATTAAAAGTTAATTGTAATTGTTCAACTTTAATCATGCTTACTTACCTCTTATTTTTGCGTGTTTTTTTAATTGCTTAGGCACAACAAGAGCCAGCACAACGAGTATCGCCGTAATTAGATTTAAATCTTCTGTTCCAACCCCGATTTCTTGTAAAAACTCATTACTAAGTGCAAATGCAATAAATAAACGATATAAAATAGAACCAACAATAACTGCTAGCATCACAGCCCAAATTCGTTTAGCGGGGAATAAGCTTTCACCAATAATAATTGATGCAAGACCGATTACAATTGTACCAACACCAATGGTGATATCAGCTCCACCTTGTGTTTGTACAAATAATGAACCTCCGAGAGCAATTAAACCATTTGATATAGCCATACCAATAATTGTGACTCTTCCAGTCGGAATGCCTTGCGATTTTGCCATTCGTTGGTTGGTGCCAGTTGCTCTTAAGGCCAATCCCATTTGGGTATTTAAAAACGCATTGAGTAAAGCCCAAAACACAATGACAAATCCTAAAGCCATAAGAGGTTGTACAATATATTGGTTGCTGTAATCTTCAGCAATAAATGGTGAAAATATAGTTTTGGCATCAAGTAAAGAAAGATTAGGGGATCCTGCCATTCTTGATGTTTCATCCATAATATACGGACCAACACCTAATATTCTTAAATTGATAGAATAGAGTCCTATCATTACAATAATACTTGATAATAATTGAAGAATATTGAGTTTAACATACAGTATTCCTGTCATTGCTCCAGCAAGACAGCCAGCAAACATACCTAATAACGTTGCAATCCAAGGATCGATACCGATATAAATGCATAATCCACATATCGCTCCACCAAGTGGAAAACTTGCATCAGCAGTAAGATCTGGGAAATCAAGTAAACGAAACGAGATAAATACGCCCAAACTCACCAACGCATAAATAAGCCCAATTCCAATTGAGCCTAATAAAAATTCAGAAGACATGAAAAAAATCCATAAAAGTTAACCGCCAAAGTTGGCGGCTTAGTTATAAAAAAAGTAAAAATTATTTTTCAACAATTTTGGTAGCTGATTTTAATACATTTTCAGATAATATAACACCTTGGCGTTCAGCCGCTTTTTTATTAATTGTTAATTGAGTAACATTACCCACTTGTGGTGGAATATCACCAGGATTTTCGCCGTTAAGTATACGGATAACAATTTTACCAGCTTGACGACCAAGATCATAATAACTCATGCCTAAAGCGGCAATAGCACCACGTTCTGCCGATTCAGGGTTGGATGCAATAAGAGGAATTTTACTTTCATTAGCCACTTTTGCTAAAGCTTCATAAGCAGAAACCACATTATTATCGGTAGTAGTATAAATCATATCAACCTTACCTTTTAAACTTCTAGCCGCAGTAGATATATCCGAAGTGCGTTGCGCAGGAGCGGCAATAATTTTCATACCTCGTTTTTCTAGCTCATTTTGTAATTGTTTTAGTATGATTGTTGAGTTAACTTCGCTAGGGCTATAAACATAACCAATGTTTTTAGCATCAGGTTTTATTTTTAGCATCATATCGATTTGAGAATCTAGTGATAAGGCGTCAGATACGCCTGTTACATTTGTTTTTGATGCATCCCAACTTGGGGTTAATTTAGCTGCTACGGGATCGGTAACGGCAGTGAAAACAATAGGAATAAGTTTTGTTGTAGCAACTAATGCTTGCGAACTTGGTGTGGCAATTCCTACAATAACATCTGGTTTATTTGCTACAAATTGTTTAGCAATTTGGGCTGCATTTGCACTACTGCCTTGTGCGCTTAAAAATTGTAACTTTAAATTTTTTCCAGCAATATAACCGCTATCTTTTAACTCATCCTCAACACCTTTACGCACATTATCTAATGCGGGGTGTTCAACAATTGCTGTAATGGCAACAAATTTTTGTTCGGTTTTAGACTCAGCGAAAGAATAAAATGTTGCTAACGATAAACTAAGTAACATACAAAGTTTAATGATAGAATTACGCATAGAGCACTCCTGTAATGTTTTTTTTACAATCAAGCTAAATATTAAGTTACTATAAAGCAAAAAAAGATAATTTTCTAGTATAAAAATAGCTATGAGTGTAAATTTTTTATTACACATTATCGGTGGTTTGATGTTAACTTGGTAAACTGGATTAATTGATGTTAATCCAGTTATTGGATTACTGTAGGTTACATTTTTTTGCTCACCTAACTACTAAGTGTAGCAAAATTTTTAATTAATTTTAGTGAAGTAGGGCTTAATTATTTTCCTATGATTTTGTCTGCAGATTGAATTACCTCAGGAGGCAAAGCAACCCCTTGTTTTTTAGCTGCATCACTATTAACAACAAGGCGTAATGCTTGCCCTATTTCTGGAGTTATACTTCCTGGTTTTTCACCTTTTAATATGCGCACAACAAGCTTACCTGATTGGCGTCCTACATCATAGTAGCTCATGCCGTATGCAGCAACGGCTCCTCGTTCAATCGCATCAGGGAACGATGCTAAAAGAGGAATTTTATTTTCATTTGCAAATTTGACTAATGACTCATAGGCTGAAACAACATTGTTATCGGTTGTCGTGTAAATTAAGTCTACTTTACCTTTTAATGTATTGGCAGCAGTTGAAATATCAGCAGTTCGTTGAGCAGGTACCGCAATAAAATTAATATTTTGTTGAGATAAAAGAGTTTGTAGATTTTTTAATACCACAGTTGAATTAATTTCACTTGGACTATAAATATATCCTACTGATTTAACATTAGGTACAATTTTTTTCATAAATTCGATTTGTGGGCCAATTTCTTGATAATCTGATACACCAGTAATGTTTGTGCCAGCGGGTTGCCAATCTTTAATTAATTTAGCGGCGATAGGATCGGTAATTCCAGCAAATACAATAGGAATTTGTTTGGTCGCTGCAGCTGTTGCTTGTGCACTTGGTGTCGCAATTGCTACAATAACATCAGGTTTTGATGCGACAAATTGCCTTGCAATTTGAGCGGCAGTAGCGCTACTTCCTTGTGCACTTTTGTATTGGACAGTTAAATTTTTGTTTAACGTATAGCCGCTGTCTGCTAATTCATCTTTAACACCATCGCGGATTTGATCTAATGAAGGATGTTCAACAATTGCCGTAATGGCCACATTTTTAATTGTATCTGCAAAACTTAAAAAAGGTGTAAGCAATAATATTGTTACTAATAAAATAAAACGTTTCATGAATTAAACTCGCAAACTAGTACAATAGTTTAATTCTAGCTTTATTAATCAAAAATGTGAAGCTGTATTTTATTTATTTGATGATCATGTTACAAAATAATCGTTATTGTAAAATAGTTAAATAATTAATGAGCTTTGAATGAATTATTTCATATTCGATATAATGCCTATAAAACTATATTATCAGTATCTTTGTTTTTTACTGAGCAAATATAAAAGGATTTATCCCACTTTTAGCAAACCCTTCTTCTTCGGTTTTGATATCTAATATTAGCGAAGCAATATCATCCGCGATGACTTCAATATGAGGATCTTTATCTTGATCAAATATTTTTAAATAGCTATGGCAAGCATCACAACACTCGGTTTTAATTGCAGCGAGTTCTTTTTCTAAGGAGAGGTATTGTATGTCCTTCATATTATCGCAACAGGTACATTTAATTCTAGGTACATACCATTCACTTTCACATAAACTACAATGTAAATAGCGTAATCCGTTGTTACCGCCTAATTGAATAATACTAGCAGTAGGCATACTATTACAAACTGGACATAACCAGAGTTTATCTGTATTTTCTGCGATAGCTTTACTTTTAATTTGACTAGCCAGTTGGCAATAATAAACAGATAATGATGACCAAATAAATATTGCTTCATTACCATCAACTTTATCAAAGTCTCCTTTAAGCAAATGTAATGCTTTATTTTGTAATTCTAAAGCGCCATTTTTTTTAAGCTGTTCAATGACTATAGCGATTTGCTGCGTGGTATCAGAAAATGAGTCGAGTAATGAAGTAAAGTAATCTTGCCAAGTATCTTTAAGAGGTAAATTAGCTAAACTAAGTGGAGGATATTCGCTATTTAATAAACACGATACATCAATATCTATAGGCTTATGTTTAACTAAATTGGCTTGTTGTTCAGCTATAATTGCACAAAAATTCAAATAATCACTAATTGGATTATTGTTTGCAAGAGTTTTTAAACGTTCTGCTCGATGAGTATAAAGTGTTTTAGGTGATGGATAAAATAGTAACGGGATTTGTCTAATAACTGAGTTTATGGCTTGTTGTTCAAGTTGTTCTTGGGGGATAATTTTTATACTCATTATAAATGCTCATTAATTGTGATTTTATTCATCACTGCTTTTTATTTTTACTATTAAAATGTCACCGCTGATAGTTACTATCAGCGGAAAATACCATTATAGATGCAGGCAAGTTACTATGCTGGTTTATGCTTAATATCTGTAGATTCTTCTTCAGATTTAGCCTTTAACTTTAGTTCATTTTGATAGATCTTTTCCATTTCTTCTTCATACCAAGTTGAATGATTTTTTTGTGCCCAAGCACGCGAAACATAGCCAGTTATCATCCCTTTAATGGAACCTTTAACCCAAATTGCCATATAAGCATGACCAATTGCAAGCAGAATTAAGCCAATTGCAGCAAGAGAATGAAGAAATATCGCAATACGGACAACTGGAACAGAAAAATTATCCGCAAAATAACGGCGCCACATGATGAGACCTGTAACAAATAAAACTAAAATTAACCCCATAATGCACCAAAATAAAAACTTTTGTCCTACATTATATTTGCCTATTGGAATGCCTCTTTCTTTGCCCAAAATGACATGTTTAAAGTTTTTAATCCATAAAAGATCATTTTTATTTGGAATATTATGGTGAGCAAGTTTTATAAACATAAACATGAGTAAAACAAAAACAATGCACCCTAAAAATGGATGCAATGCTCTTACTAATTGTGGCGTACCAAGAAATAATCCAAACAGTTTTATAGATGGAAAAAATAAAGATAAGCCAGATAGTGCAGTCAAGATAAACAGACAGACCATACACCAATGACAGAAGCGAACAATAAGTGGTGTTCTTAATATCATGCTTTTCTTATCCATGATGATTCTCCTGTTGTGATGAATTAGAGTCAATTTTCTGTTCTAAAACAGGCAAGCCTAAACGCTTTCGAGCTTGTTTATCTGCTTCTTTTTCTTCTTCAATGTCTTCTTCATCAACTTCAATTGCACCAACGCCCATGTAATGGAACAGCAAACCACTAAAAGTTGCCACAAATGCAGCTGCAGATAATGGTTTCCAAATACCCTTCCAAAATCTGACAATTTCACTAATTTTAGGGTTTTTTGGTAAGCCGTGATACAATTCTGGCTGATCTGCATGATGAAGAACATACATAACATGTGTTCCCCCAACTCCTTGCGGGTCATAAAGACCAGCATGTTCAAAACCACGTTTTTTCAAATCTACAATTCTGTGTTCAGCATGGCGAATCATATCTTGTTTAGTACCAAAGTGTATAGCGCCAGTAGGGCAAGTTTTAACGCAGGCGGGTTCTTGACCCACAGCAACGCGATCGACACATAATGTACATTTATAGGAGTGATTATCTTCTTTACTAATTCGTGGAATATTGAACGGACAACCTGCTACACAGTAGCCACAACCAATACAGTGTTCCGATTGAAAATCAACAATACCATTAGCATATTGAATGATAGCACCTTCTGATGGGCATGCTTTCAAACAACCAGGATCAGAACAGTGCATACAGCCATCTTTACGAATTAACCATTCAAATTTTCCATTTATCTCGACTTCTGAATACCGCATTACAGTCCATGCTTTTGGCTCTAAATCGGCAGGATTATCATAAACACCAACAGTATTGCCAACTTCTGCTCGAAGATCATTCCATTCACTACAAGCAACCTGACATGCTTTACAACCTATACAGGTGGTCACATCAATAAGTTTTGCAACTTCTTGTTGATAGTCCCTAGCTCGTGGCGCTGGAGTTAAAGCATTAGTTGCTGAGCGGCGTATAATATCTTGAGTTTGTAATGACATAATTTATCCTCCCACCTTATGCCGCTGTAGTAACTTTTTCGATATTGACTAAGAATGATTTATATTCTGGTGTTTGTGAATTTGCATCACCTAAATGTGGCGTCAATTCATTAACCAAAAAACCTTTCTTTGTCTGACCTGTGAATCCCCATACTATTGGGATTCCAATGGTTTCGATCTCTTTACCATCAACTGTTAAAGTTGGAAGACGTTTAGTCACAACTGCTTTAGCTTTAATATAACCTCGATGTGAAGTGATTTTAACCATATCACCTAATTTGATTCCTTTTTTGAGGGCAAGATTTTCACTTAACTCAACAAATTGCTCGGGTTGAGTAATTGAAGCTAACCTTGCATGTTGCGTCCAAAAATGGAAATGTTCAGTGATACTATAAGTGGTACCAACATAAGGAAATTCGCTAGCATTCCCTAAGCGAGCCAAATCTTCTTTAAATGCGCGAGCTACAGGGCTGCTGACTTGATTTGGATGCAATGGATTATTACTAATAGGTGTTTCAAACGGTTCATAGTGCTCTGGGAACGGCCCATCGACTAACCGATTTAAACAAAATAACCCACCTAAACCATCATTATTCATGATAAAAGCACCTGCCCCACTACTTGGTGGTAATGTTGCTGTAAAATCAGGTACATCATTGCCTACCCAACTTGAGCCATTCCATTTTACTAAAACTCGTTTAGGATCCCATGGTTTACCATTTTCATCCGTTGAAGCGCGGTTATAAAGTACTCGTCGATTCATCGGCCACGACCATGCCCAACCAGCATGAACACCTTTACCAGATGGATCGCTTGGATCACGCCTTGCCATTTGGTTACCTTGTTCTGTCCAACAACCACAGAATATCCAAATACCCGATGAAGTTGTACCATCTGCTTTTAATTGTGAAAAACCACTTAGTAATTGACCTTTTTTAAGAATAACATTGCCATTTTCGTCGGTTATATCAGCAAGTGCTCGTCCATTATAATCTTTGGCTAATTCCTCAGCCGCTGGGCCTTCTGGCTCCTTATAATCCCAAACTAAGTTTTCAATTGGCTCGTAATAAGCACCACCTTCTTCAGCATACAGCTCTTTTATTCTCAAAAAGATACGCGCAATAATTTCAGGATCATATAAAGCTTCATAAGGCGGTCTTGCTGCTGCCCAGTGCCATTGTAGCCAGCGAGATGAGTTAACTATTGTACCGTTTTCTTCTGCAAAACAGTTTGATGGCAATCTAAATACTTCGGTTTGAATTTTGCTAGAATCTACATCATTAGATTCGCCATGGTTTTTCCAAAACTCAGCTGTTTCTGTTGGCATTGGATCAATGCTCACCAAGAATTTTAAATTAGACAAACCTTCGCGAATACTATTTTTATCGGGAAGTGCAGCAAGTGGGTTAAAGCCCTGACAAATAAAGCCATTGGCTTGACCATCACGCATCATTTTGCTAAATCTTAAAACATCGTAGGTTTTATCCCATTTAGGTAACCAATCAAATCCCCAATCGTTATCTTTAGTCGATTTATCACCGTACATTGATTTCATAAAGCTGACAAAGAATTTTGGATAATTCCCCCAAAAATTCACTTCGCTTGGACCAAGTGGTTTTGGTGTTTTTTCATCTAGGTACTGAGTAAGTGAAACTTGAGAATCTTTTGGTAAATCAAGATAAGCAGGCAGACGATTTGATAATAAACCAACATCAGTTAAGCCTTGAATATTTGAATGTCCACGTAGTGCGTTAATACCTCCGCCCATTACGCCAATATTGCCTAAAATAAGCTGAATCATGGCAGCAGTACGGATAATTTGTGATCCATAAGTATGCTGAGTCCAACCTAATGCATATAAAAATGTGGCTGCTCTATTGTTAGTTTTAGTGCTAGCAAGTGAGCGGCAAACATGCAAAAAACCTTCAATAGGACTTCCCGTTATTTTATTTACCATTTCGGGTGTATAACGTTTGACATGCTGTTTTAATAGATTCCATACACAACGGGGATGACTTAACGTTTTATCCCGAAGAGCATACCCGTTGTCATCCTTTTGATATGCCCAACTTGTCTGATCATACTGTTTGGTATCAGCTTCATAACCACTAAATAGCCCTGTAGCTTCATCAAAATTAAAATTATCACGAACAATTAGGCTTGCATTACTATGAGTAACTAAGTAGTCAAAATTAACTTCGTTATTGCTAATAAGATAATTGATAATACCAAGTAGAAAAGCAATATCAGAACCTGAGCGAATAGGTACATACAAATCAGCCACTGAGGCTGTTCGATGAAAACGAGGGTCAATGGCAATTAGTTCAGCACCATTATTAATTTTTGCTTCTATAGCCCATTTAAAACCAACCGGATGAGCTTCAGCTGCATTTCCCCCCATTACGATAACAACATTAGCATTTTTGATATCATTCCAGTTGTTAGTCATGGCGCCGCGACCAAAAGTAGCCGCTAAGCTAGATACAGAAGGACCATGACAAACTCTAGCTTGGGTTTCAAGGCTTAACATACCTAATGCGCGAGCAACTTTGAACGCTAACCAACCTGTTTCATTACTAGCTGCTGAGGTAACAAGCCAGCCTGTTGTTGTCCAGCGATTGACTGTTGTGCCTTCCGCATTTTTTTCAACAAAATTTTTATCTCGATCAGCTTTCATTAAACGAGCAATACGATCAATGGCTTCATCCCAACTTATTTGTTGCCATTTATCTGAACCAGGGGCACGATATTCAGGATATTTAACTCGTTGTTCACTTTTTACATAATCCAGAACACCTGCACCTTTAGGGCAAAGAGAGCCTCGACTAACAGGATGATCGGGATCTCCTTCTACATGGAAAATAGACGATTCGGCATTTTTAGCCCCATCGCCACGGCTATATAGCAACATACCACAGCCAACAGAGCAGTAAGTACAATTATTTCTAGTTTCTTTTGATTTCAATAACTTATATTGGCGAGTTTGAGCAAGCGCTACATTTGGAGAAAAACCAAGCGTAGCTACCGTTGTTCCAGCCATACCACCAGCACAGATCTTAAAGAACTGCCTACGGTTAAATAGCATATGGACTCCTTAGAAAGCTGACATTACGTTTTAATTTATTATATTGGAAGCAATTAACATCCTTACTGGTTGTAATGATAATCTTTAATCAAATGGAAATAAAGGGAAAAACAGATATGAATTTATTAATTTTGACATATATCAAAAAATAAAATAATGACAGCTTGATTTATGTTTAATATTGTGAAAAATTATATTAATATAAAAAAGTTTCAGGTAACACTACGTTTAAGTATAAAAATTTATAAGGCAGTTAGACAACTGACCATAAAGCGTCTAACCAAATTAGTGAAAGTTATTTTTTCTTAATGATATAATTGCCATATCTCTTACCAATTGAGAAGAAATTAATTTTTTTATGTATATTCATTACCACCGTTTCTCAAATTACTGCAAATAATACGATTAATTTCTACAATATGGTTATTAACCATTGTTTGATATGGCTAAAAACATAAAGGAGGGTTATCATTAATACAAAAGTTCAGCAGCTCTTGTCTCTTTATTGTTTTTAGGCGCAAAAAACAAACCTTCAAGGATATTTATTTGGATAACATAACCAGAATCACATTAGCAAAACTACTTAGTACTTTTTTTTATTATCCACCAAATAATAAAGTTACTACACCATTAATACAGGCATTATTGCATATTGATGATTTAGTCGAATGGTTAAATCCTTGTATTATTTCTGAACAGTGCAATATATTAGCAAATCACATCGATGACTCTGAGCTTAATTATCAATTTTCGTTACTATTTGAAGGTCAAGGAACAATGCCTGCACCACCATGGGGATCATTTTACCTTGATAAAGAACATTTATTACTAGGCGAATCACAAGAATGCTACCGCCAATTTCTGCAGCAACATGGTTTGACACTCAATACAGGAATGAACGAACCCGAAGATCAATTTGGATTAATGCTAATGGCGTATGCCATGTTGCTTGAAAATAATAACTATACAGCAGCAAAACAGTTAATCAATGAACATTTATTGATCTGGTCTTCAACCTATTTAAAAAGACTAAAGCAAAATGAGATAAGTCCATTTTATCGGGCATTAGCTATGATTGCTGATCAATATTTGCAGATGCTTTAATTGTATTTTCTATTTTTTGAAAAAATAGTTATTTCAGGTAAATGATTATTTTACTTAATGCTGAATTGTAACTTGTCATACTGTAACATTGCAGCTTTTATCTTAATCGGTATAATCCATGCTATGCTTTTTTCAAGGTAAATAATTAATGCTAGCCTATTTACAACTAATGCGATTAGATAGACCTATTGGCTCATTGCTTTTACTCTGGCCTACCCTTTGGGCAATTTGGCTTGCGGGACACCCTTCTATTTACATAACAATTATTTTTATACTTGGCGTATTTGTAATGCGCTCGGCAGGTTGTGTAGTGAATGATTATGCTGATCGTCATTTAGATGCACATGTTGAACGGACTAAAAATCGCCCACTGGCTCGTGGAGCATTGACTGAAAAGAACGCATTATGGACGTTATTTGTATTATTATTTATTGCTCTTTGCTTATTGCTAACTTTAAATAAACTATCATGGTTGATAGGCTGTTTTGCGTTATTAACTGCGCTGATTTATCCTTTTATGAAGCGTTATACCCATTTACCTCAGATCATCTTAGGTATCGCATTTAGTTGGAGCATTCCGATGGTGTATGCAGCAACTATTGAGCAGTTTCCATTAACCTGTTGGTTGCTTTTCTTTGTTAATATTTGTTGGACAATTGCCTATGACACCGAATATGCGATGGTTGATCGCAACGATGATGTAAAAATTGGTATAAAATCCACTGCCATCTTATTTGGACGTTATGATAAATTAATCATTGGATTATTACAGATAGCTTCTGTTATTGGTTTATTATTGATTAGTTTAATCAACCAACTATCGTTGATAGTTTATATTGCTTTATTATTAGTTACAGCATTATTTATTTACCAACAATGGTTGATAAAAGATCGAGAAAGAAACAAATGTTTTAGCGCATTTATGAATAATAATTATGTTGGTTTGATTGTTTTTTTAGGTCTCTTTTCTGTTTAAAAATTAAATCACTACTATATTTACAGATTGACTCAATCGAAAATATAACTTAATCATATCTGTGTTTATTTTAATCCTTTTATTTTATAAAAAGCGAACACAGCATAGTATCAAATAAAAAATAATAAATAGTCAAAATATAAACAATGATTTTTTTCTTATTTCATAAGTTTAAGTTATAAAAAAAAAACTTACTTTTTTAAAAAGTAAGGTTTAGGAAGTTAACACTAATTAAAAAATTATAAATGAAAAAATTATGCTTCAATAGCAACTCTTAACTTTTTCATTGCATTTTTTTCAAGCTGTCGGATACGCTCTGCTGAAACACTATATTTATCGGCTAAGACCTGTAAAGTTGATTTGCTTTCATCAGAATCTAACCAACGTGCTTTAATAATATCTTGGCTACGTTCATCTAATTTTAATAATGCATCATGTAGCCTATCTGTCGCATCATTTTCCCAATTATCATTTTCAATTGATTTTGAGAAATCAGAATTGCTATCTTCTAAGTAAAGTGCTGGTGCAATAATTGAATTATCATCGTCATCACTATCTATATCAAATGACATATCTTGTGCCGACATACGTGATTCCATTTCAAGTACATCTTTACGACTTACACCTAATTCATCTGCTACCATATCCACTTCTGCATTACTGAACCAACCTAAACGTTGTTTAGTTTTTCTTAGATTAAAAAATAGCTTTCTTTGCGCCTTTGTTGTTGCAACTTTAACAATACGCCAATTTTTTAATACATATTCATGGATCTCAGCTTTTATCCAATGCACAGCAAATGAGACCAAACGAACACCCATTTCAGGATTGAAACGGCGTACTGCTTTCATCAAGCCAATATTACCTTCTTGAATTAAGTCAGCTTGTGGTAAACCATAACCCGAATAACCACGGGCAATATGCGCTACAAATCGTAAATGAGATAAAATTAACTGGCGAGCAGCATCTACATCATCGTGATAATAGAGTTTTTCACCTAATGATTTTTCTTCTTCTGCAGTTAACATTGGATAGGTGTTAATCATGCGAAGGTATGATTCTATATTTCCTTGTGGGATTAAAGCACCTACTTGCATTTTTAAATCAGTACTCATTTAATTCCCCCTTAAATAATAAATTTCGTTACATTAAATATGCAACAATAAAAACGTTAAACTAGCGTTTATTACAATGTTAGACCAATGAATTATAAATTAGTTCACTATTTTAACTAAAATACTTAAAATATTTTACTTAATATTAGCCTTTTATTAAATTGATATATATCTTGGCAATTTATAGCAAAATAGCTAGACAATTTGTGCTATTTTTAAGTATTTCTTAGTCGCAATCAACGATGAAAGCCACCCAATACTAGCTGTTATAAGGACAATCAATAAACTCTCATCCCATAATAGCCCTTCAATATGAATTATTGTTCCAAATGTATCAGAAACATTCAACATAATTAACTCTATTTGATAAATAAATATTTCCGATAACACTAACGCTATAATAGCGCTAATAAAACTAATAAACATTCCACTATAAAGAAAAGGACGCAAAATAAATCCTTCTGTTGCCCCAATTAATTGCATAACCATAATCGTCTGTTTTCTAGAGAATATATTTAAACGGATGCTATTACCAATCACAAGAGATACAGCTATAATCATAAATATAGAAATAATCCATACGATAGATTTAACCATATCAGTTAGTGCTGTTAAACGAGTAAACCAACTATCATCTAATTTTATATCATCAATACCATCAATGGTAAGCAATTCTTTTTGTAATCGATGTAACACAGCTGTCTTTTTTGCCTCATCTTTAGGAATAACAATTGCTACTGCAGGTAATGGATTTTCATCTAGCAAATCGAGTGCATCACTAAACCCAGACCACGTTTCGAATTCTTCTTTTGTTTCATCTTTGGAAAGATATTCAACCTGATCAACTTCATCATAAAATTTAATTTTAGCAATCAATTCAGTTGTTTGTTCTGATGTTAATTCTTTATTGATATAAACAGTCAAACTGGGAGTTGGATTCCATTGCTGTGCAGTTTGACTAGCGTTTTTCCAAAGTAAATAGCTGATAGTTGGTATAGTAATTGAAATAGCAATAACAAAAATGGTCAGTAATGAAGCAATAATATGCTGAGAAAAGTCATTAAACGTGTTACGCCATGCATAACCGATTTGTCTTATCCAGCGAGAGAAAAAGCTATTTTCATTCTTCTTCGATTTACTAGGTTTGATATTAGTTAAGCTCATTAATTTTTAATCTCTAAACGTCCCTGATTTAAATGCAATATTCGATGGTGCTTGCGCCGTATCAGTCCCATATTATGCGTTGCCATCAAAATCGTTACACCAGCTTGATTAAATTCTTCAAAAAGCTTTAAGATATCTTTTGATAGTTTATCATCTAAATTACCTGTGGGTTCATCAGCAAGCAAAACACTAGGACGATTAACAATAGCACGAGCGATACCTACTCGCTGCTGTTCACCACCAGATAACTGTATTGGATAAAATTCCATCTTATTAAGTAATCCAACTTTATCCAGTGAAGCGGAAACTCTTCTTTTAATTTCTTCAGCTGGTTTACCTAAAATAATTAATGGAATAGCTACATTATCATAAACAGTGTGATCCATCAGTAATTGGTGATCTTGAAAAATCATACCAATTGTGCGACGTAGAAATGGCATCTCTTGGCGTCTTAAACTTGAAACATCAACACCATTTAACAACACTTTGCCATCATTTGCTCTTTCTAACCCACAAATTAATCGCATTAGCGTACTTTTACCAGCCCCTGAGTGTCCAGTTAAAAAAGCCATTTCACCAGGTAATAAAGTGAAGCTAATATTTTGTAGTGCTGGTTTACCGCCAGAATACACTTTACTTACGCGCTGAAATTGAATCATGACACTCTCTAACCATCTGTTTCATCAAACAAAGCATTGATAAAATCATCAGCAACAAAAGGTCTTAAATCTTCAATTTTCTCCCCGACACCAATATAACGAATAGGAATATTAAACTGATCGGCAATACTAAAGATAATTCCCCCTTTTGCAGTACCATCTAATTTAGTTAATGTCATCCCAGTGACACCAACAGCCTCATTAAATAGTTTGGTTTGGCTAACCGCATTTTGACCAGTACCAGCATCAATAGTCAACATAATTTCATGGGGTGCTGTTTCATCGTGTTTCTTAATTACGCGTACTATTTTTTTTAACTCATCCATTAAATGAGATTTATTTTGTAAGCGCCCTGCAGTATCGGCTATTAATATATCTATTTTTTTGGCTTTTGCTGCTTGTATTGCATCATAAATGACAGAAGCGGAATCTGCATTAGTATGCTGAGCAATAACAGGGATATTATTCCGTTCTCCCCAAACTTGTAATTGCTCAACAGCCGCTGCCCGAAAGGTATCACCCGCCGCAAGCATAACCGATTTGCCTTGTTGTTGAAATTGACGAGCCAATTTGCCAATTGTTGTTGTTTTTCCAACACCATTAACACCAACCATCAATATTACAAATGGTTTATGGCTTTCTATATCAAGGGGCTTATCTACTCCATCTAAAATAGATTTCATTTCCTGTTTTAAAAGATCATGTAATGCATCAGCATCTTTTAGCTCTTTTCTTGATGCTTGTTTAGTTAAGGAATCAATAATTTTTTGGGTTGTGTCAAAACCTACATCAGCAATAAGTAACTGCTCTTCTAATTCTTCGAATAAAGCATCATCGATCCTTTTCCCTTTAAATAAACTAAGAAAACCTGAACCAATATTTTGTTTAGTCTTAAAAAGACCTTTTTTTAAACGAGAGAAAAACCCTTCTTTTTTTTGTTCAACCATAAATAATTATCCCATAACATTTTCTAAGATCATTTTATCTTATTTTAGAATAAAGCCCAATGTATTCAATAAAAGAGACCATTCTTGTTCTTTTGTCAGATTTTTTTCTAATTACAAAATGTAGAAAAACACTAGGTTGTTTACACTTCAAGTTAAAATAATCCTATAAAAACTCATAAAGTATTTTCCTCGCAATCATTTTATGCAGTTTAGCCATATTATAATAGTTAATAAATCACGTAAAAATTTGTTTTTTATTTTTGAGTTGCTAAATGTTTATTGACGATGCCACATCTTCATTTAAGTACGTATCACTCTTTTTGCTTTTCCACTTATTAGTGGATAGGTAGGTTTGATCAATTTTACTTTTTTTATTCATGTTTATTACAATAGTTCCTCAAATTACAATAAACAACACGAAGAATTTCTATAAATTAGTTTAAAATTTAAAATTTCATAATTATTACAATTTATTAATAATAATTATCAATATCATTTTCGTTATTACGATAAAATGTTAAAATTACAATAAGAAAATAAAGGGTGAAAAACATTGTTAAAATTAATGAAAATTAAATATTTAGTTATAGCTACCATCTTCTTTACAATTATTTATATTGTATGTTTAATCATATCTCATTCAGAGCCTACAGCTAATTATATTACCTCACCAGTTACCAAAGGTAATATTGAAAAAACCGTACTAGCTGATGGAACAATTAGTGCTTTTAAACAAGTTAGTGTTGGTGCACAGGTTTCTGGACAAATTAAAAAACTCTATGTTGAGTTGGGCGATGAAGTTAAACAAGGCGATATGATTGCTGAGATTGACGATCTCAAACAAAGCAATGATTTAAAACAATCTGAAGCGTCACTTAATAGTTTAGAGGCACAACGTGAAGCAAAAAAAGCGAGATTAGTTAACAATCAATTAACCTATGATCGCCAGTATAAACTCGTTCATAAAGGCGTTGGCGTTCAATCGGAGTTAGATGCGGCAAAAGCTGAACTCGATGCAATCAAAGCCGATATTGCAGCACTTGATGCTGATATCGTTAAAGCACAAATTGCAGTCGATACCGCCAAAGTTAATTTGGGATATACTAAAATTCGCTCCCCTATTGATGGAGTGATTGTTGCCATTCCAGTCAATGAAGGACAAACTGTTAACTCTGTTCAAAGTGCACCAACCATTGTTAAAGTAGCTCAACTTGATAAAATGACCATTGAAGCGCAAATTTCTGAAGCTGATGTGATCAATGTAAAAAAAGGAATGCCTGTTTACTTTACCATTTTAGGCCAACCGAATAGACGTTTTGAGGGTTTAACACTAAGGGCTATAGAGCCTGCACCAGACTCAATTAACACTGAAACAACCTCGTCAAACTCATCATCAACAACAAAAAGCGCAATTTATTATAATGGATTATTTGATGTAGATAATCCCGACCATGTATTAAGAATTTCAATGACAGCGCAAGTTTATATTGTCTTGTCTGAAGCAAAAGATGTACTAACCATTCCATCTCAAGCAATTCAAAAAAAATTGGGCAATAATAAAGCCATTATTTACCTGTTAGATAAACATAATGAGATCGAAGAACACGAAGTTACTTTGGGTATCGATAATAATGTCAATGTTGAGATAAAATCGGGGATTAAAGAGGGTGATATGGTTGTGGTCAGTAGTACTAATGGCGCTTCACTAGGTGGTAATAATGCAAGAGCCCCAAGGATTCGATTCTAATATGGTCAATAATATACCTCTTATTAAGCTTGAGAATATTGTTCGTGAATTTCCAGCAGGCGATTCAACCATACAGGTTCTTAAAAGCATAAATCTAACAATTAATGCTGGTGAAATGGTGGCGATAATTGGCGCATCAGGATCGGGTAAATCCACTTTGATGAATATTTTAGGCTGTTTAGATAAACCGACCTCAGGCACTTATTCTATTGGAGGACGCACAACAAGTGAATTGTCACCTGATGAGTTAGCTCAATTACGCCGTGAGCATTTTGGTTTTATCTTTCAACGTTACCATTTATTAAATGCACTAACCGCACAAGGCAATGTAGAAATCCCTGCTATTTATGCTGGTGTTACCAATGAACAACGTCAAAAAAGAGCGAACGAAATTTTAACACGTTTAGGGCTTGCCGAAAAAATCCACAATAAACCTAACCAGTTATCTGGAGGGCAACAACAGCGGGTCAGTATTGCCAGAGCCTTAATTAACGGTGGACAAATCATTTTAGCTGATGAACCAACGGGAGCACTCGATCGTAAAAGTGGTTTAGAAGTGATGGCTATCTTACAAGAGTTACATCAACAAGGTCACACTGTTATCATTGTTACCCACGATTCAAATATTGCCCAAAGTGCCCAAAGGATTGTTGAAATTAGTGACGGTAATATTATTTCTGATTCTATTAACCCTAATTATCAATTTGATCAAAATGATAATCGACAAGTTAAGCAAATCGAAGCAACCAGAACCCAAGATAATCTACTAGCAAAATATTACCGTTTTCGAGATGCTTTTAAAATGGCCATGCTATCAATGCTTTCGCAGCGATTACGGACATTTTTAACCATGTTAGGCATAATTATTGGCATTGCCTCGGTAGTCTCTGTTGTTGCATTAGGACAAGGCACAAAGCAGAAAATTTTATCTAACATTAACTCATTAGGAACTAGCACGTTAGAAATCTATGCAGGATCGGGCTTTGGTGATCGTAATGCGGATAAAATTACTACATTACGCTCATCAGACGCAGATTTTTTGGCGCAACAAAACTTTGTCCACAGTACGACTCCTAACCTTGCAACCAGTGTTTATTTCCGAATTAATAATTTAGCAGTAACTGGAACAGTAAATGGTGTAGGAGAGCAATTTTTTGCGGTTCGTGGTTACACTATTTCTCAAGGAAAATCTTTTGATGAAGCAAGTATTATTGCCTCGGCACAAGATGCAGTGATTGATGACAATACTGTTAAACGGTTATTTGCAAATCAAAACCCAATTGGAAAAATTTTAATGGTTGGACAGTTACCAGTAAGAATAATTGGTGTTGCAACTAAACAACAGCAAGGATTTGGTAGCAATGAAAGCCTGAATGTTTGGTTACCTTATACTACCGTGATTAACCGCATGGTAGGTCAAACTTCGTTAAAAAGCATTACAGTACGTGTTAAAGATAATGTTAATTTATCTGTTGCTGAACAAGCTATTAATCGAATTATGTTACAACGACATGGTACAAAAGATTTTTTCATCTTTAATTCCGATAATATACGAGAAACAATCAACTCATCCGCTTGGGTAATGACGTTATTAGTTTCGGCTATTGCGCTGATTTCACTCGTTGTTGGCGGTATTGGTGTGATGAATATCATGTTAGTATCAGTCACAGAAAGAACTCGAGAAATTGGCGTACGAATGGCCGTTGGTGCTCGGTCAAGCGACATATTACAGCAATTTTTAATTGAAGCTGTATTAGTATGTTTAATTGGCGGAACAATAGGTATTGTACTCTCGTTTGCCATTGGCTTTATTTTTAATTCTGTTGTTACATCATTTGCAATGAATTTCTCGGCAATAGCTATTATAGCGGCATTTAGTTTCTCAAGTATAATTGGTATTATTTTTGGTTATTTCCCTGCTAGACGGGCAGCTAAACTCGATCCAATTTATGCTTTAGAACGAGAATAGCAATTTTACTATAATAAAAAATCCCATTGTACAAAATGATACAATGGGACTTAAAACGTCAAAAATAAGTGATTAACTTATGTTGTTTTTAAACTTGTTAACCATTTATTTTTTATCAGAATGCGCTTTTTCTTCTATTTTTGCATTAGGATCTAACCCTGCAACAAATGCAGTAACTCTTGCATAATCATTAATAAATGCATCATCACTAGTTACATTAAGTTGATTTGCTATGATAAAAAACTTACGATTAACAATAACCGTAGGGATTGAATCTGGTTTCATCTCTTTAATCGCATCTGCTTGTTGTACCATAAATGATTTAACCAAAAAGCTATCTTTTGTTTTATCATACACTTCATTACTAACACCTAATTTTTCAAAAACAGCTTTAATGTCATCTGCTGTTTTTATCGTTTTATCTTTTTGAACCGCATTATAAAGTGCATCTGAAGCTTTATCTTCTATACCTAGAACATTAGCCACAGCCCATGCTTGCGCAAGATCTTTAGCTAATGGTCCAAAATCTTCTAAATGGTAGCGTTTGAATTTAACACCTTCTGGTAAAGCCTTGCTAATAGTTTGAGGACCTTGATTTTGAATTTCAAATCTAAAACAGCTTGGGCAATTAAACGAAAAGAACTCAATAACTTCTTTATCTGGCGATGGATTAGTTGGTAGCGCGGCATATTGTTTACCTAATTCAATCGGCTCAAATGCATTCGCTGAGGTGTCGGCCTTAGTAATAGTTGGGCTTTCATTTGCAAAACAGTTTACAGAAAAAAGCAAAATACTAATTGCGATAAGTGTTTTTTTCATTTTAATGATTCTCCTTATTCTTTTATAATTCCACGAGCTTTTAACAATGCGGTTTTAAAATCTTCTTCATAATCTTTTTTTAGACCCGGAATAACATCATTCTTATCCGAACCTCGCATTTTTAAATGATAAATTAAAACTTCATCACTCAAATCTTTTAATTCACCTTCAAAACCAGCCTCTTGACCTAATTTAGCTAAAAATTGTAATAAATTAAGATCAGAATCCCCTTCCCATGCGGGTTGCAATAATTCCATTACTTCATCAATACGATGACATTTCATAATTGTTACCTTTAGTAAATCTTCAAATTTTTCGAAGATAATGATAATTAAGCAATCATTAAAAATGATACGCTACAACTTGCAATAACATTACTATATAGTAATGTTATTTTGTTTTTTCGCAACGTAAAAGAGAAATAATTTATGGAAAAACCCTCTATTACTGCAATCATTCTAGCTGGAGGTAAAAGTACCCGTATGAATGGCAACGACAAAGGACTATTATTATTACATCAAAAACCACTTTATCAACATGTCATTGATTGCATCAAACCTCACGTTGATGCAATCATGATTAATTGCAATCGTCACACAGAACAATACCAAAAAGCAGGTTATCCTATATTTAGTGATGACCTAGCAGGATTTTGTGGACCATTATCGGGGATTTACAGTGGTTTATTACGCAGCAAAACCGATTGGAACTTATTTGTCAGTTGTGACACGCCTTTTTTGCCGGATGATTTAATTGACCGCTTAGCTGTTTATACGGCAAATAACAGTGCTATTTATCCATATGATGGACAATATCACCATCCAACCATTCTACTTATTCATAAAACAGTTACTCAACAACTAAAAATCTATTTAAAGCAAGGCGAACGCAAGCTGATGCTGTTTTTAGAACAAATCAGTGCTAAATCGGTTGATTTTAGCGATAAAGCAGTTTGTTTTAGCAATATCAACACGCTAGAGGTGCTTAATTCATTTAATCAGAAAGAAGATAAATAATCATTTATTTTCATAAAAAATAGGGTGTTAGCTTTAGGACTTTTTGATTTTTGCGGAATAATTAATATTGCTAATAACATCTAAAACACAAACACACCCAACAGCCCTGTTTGGCGTGCTAGCTTTATTTCGTTATCGGTATATTTTGATGCTGTGATAAGGCAAGCATATTAGCATTGTGGTGCTATAAGCGTGTTTTTGCTCTAAAAACGTTCAGGTAGACTATTGATTTTATTGGAGTTTTTATTTGCATTTCTAAATAAAATCAAACACTTATAGGCTAGTTTTTTATTACATTGAATTTGGCTTTTTAATAAAAGCGCTTTTGTTATTTGATAATAGCTATTAATAACAGCTTGTTAATAACAGTCAGTTAATAGCAAAAGCGCAAGCTTGAAAATTGTATCGGTCGAAGCATTGTTTTGACTTTCAGTCATTAAAGCGCTAGGTTCACAGACTTTGCCTGCTCAGCGCCCCAACTTACGCGGGGGCTTTATTCTTTTTTATATTATCCCCTCAGGCACCGTAACCCCCTTCCGCGCCCTAAGGATTAAGAAATAAACGCTAAAAGCTAAGGTGCGGAGCAAAGGACATAGCCGGAGATGCTGGCACCGTAGCCGTCGACGTGGCCGTTGAGCGAGACGACATCGAACTGGCTGCTTTCTACGTCGCTCGTCCAGTAGGCGCTGCCGACGAAGCCCGCATCAGTGTAGTAGTCCATGACGCCCCACTCCGTGAAAAATCCTGCACCTATGTAACGCATGTAATAATAACCTGACGACGACGGCGTGGCGCCTAAATTATTATACTTTGAATTGGTTAAATCTCTTACCCGTGGCATTCGATAACCCAAACTTCTACACCATGCTAATTGATCACTATAATCTCCACTTTCCCTACCCCGATTGACGAACCACTGCCTTAATACAAATCCATAACGAACCTCATTACCTCGACTATCCCTACCAACCAACTCAAATGTCTGCGGCAAAGATGGCACGGTAATTTGACTAGGACTAGGATTCCTCCACTGGCTTCTTGCCTCTGGACCATGCAACGTCACCCGTGTTACATTCTTGGATTTATCAGTAATCCATTTATCGGCTTGCATCGTACCTCCCCATGGGTCTGTCAATGTCCCTGTACGCGGACTTGTCCAACTCACCGTTGCCGTTATATCACCAAGCGTAGTAACTGTCCAACTCAATTGGCTTGCATCTACCCCAACTATATCCAAATCAAAATACAAGCCATCTGAACCAGTCGTTGGAAAATTTAAATCGTAAAATGATGGGTTTGTTGACTGAACTAAAAAACCCTTAGTAGGACTCCATATGTTAGCAGGACCAGCGAAGCTTGGTTTATCCCAAGCATCAATACCTACTGTGCCACCATACAACAAATTCGGCCTGACCGAACAAATAACGGGCTGTGATGGCGGAGTGATATAATACTCCGCTGTTCCTCCACTAAAAGTACTACTATTCGGCATGCCATAACGAGTCTCTAAAGTTCCCCCTGAACTACCTAAGGTTACCTTATAAGGTGCTTTACATATATCTAATGCATCACTACGATTAACGGTATTGCCATCTTTATCCTTTATTACTAACGATATACTTCCTGATGCAGTAACTTCACCTGCTCCCTGTCCATCCCCATCATCATCGCCCCATTTACCTTGTGTTACTAAGTCATTTATATTTATTGAGTCGCTTGATGACGGAACTATCATTTCAATATCAGCAAAAGTATCCCCTACATTAGGTAACTCGATTGGCGCTGTCGATGATGAAGGATTATTTTGCGGTGTGAATGTTCGGCCGTCTGATAACTTAATACCTAATAATTCCCTTATTTCAGTCACTTTAGTAACACCGCCATCAAAGGTTAAATAAGGTGCAGTACCATGAATGCGCTCAGAAGTCGTGGCCGATAATGCCTGCGATTCTAAAGAGTACGGCAATAACAACAAAGGCACTACTGCCAATGGAATTTTTAAAGATAGTTTTGTGGATAATTTCGATAATAATTCAAGAGATAATTTCGATGATATAAATGAGTTTCGTGCAAAAACTCGTCGAATAGGATTATTTGATAAATTTAAGACATAAGTTTGCTTGTGCCTAAAAGGGTACTGCATTTCGTTTTACCTGTCAATTAATATTTTGTTTTATTTTAATTTTTATGTTTATTCGCTTATTTAATAAGCTCATTTTTCTAAAGCGATGAAAGTATAGCCGTTTAAGGAATGATTGACTAGTTTTTTTGCGAACTTTTTTGTAAAGAAATGTAAAGATGAAAACAGTTCAGCTTTAGAGATAGGTGAATTTTATAATTAAAATAGGGTATTAGCTTTAGGACTTTTTGATTTTTGCGGAATAATTAATATTGCTGATAACATCTAAAACACAAACACACCCAACAGCCAAGTTTGGCGTGCTAGCTTTACTTAGTTATCGGTATATTTTGGCGCTCTGATAAGGCAAGCATATTAATATTGTGGTGCTATAGGCGTGTTTTTGCTCTAAAATTATTCAGGTATGCTATTGATTTTATTGAAGTTTTTATTTTCAACCAAATCAAACGTTTATAGTTGACTGTGGTGTTGTTTGAGTTGTAATTTTAGTGGCTTTTGCAGTGGTTTTATCTCTTTCGAGGTAGAAAATAGTGTATATTAGGTTTAAATTGAGTATAACCATTTTTGAACCAAGAAATAATGAATATAAAAAAAACGCTCGCTATTTGTGGTTACAGTGGTAGTGGTAAAACTACCTTGTTGGCGAAGGTTATTCCGCTACTTGTTGAGCAAGGCTTTAAGGTGGCGACTTTAAAGCATACGCATCACGATGTTGAATTGGATATTCCAGGAAAAGATAGCTATAAATTGCGTAAAGCTGGATCATTACAAACAATTGTAGCTTGTGATAACCGTTACGCTTTAATTTGTGAAACACCCAATAAACCTGCCGATTTGCAGACTTTAATTAATCAATTTTCTGATGTTGATATTATTTTAGTTGAGGGCTTTAAAGATGAGCAAATTCCTAAAATTATTTGTCACCGAAGTTCCGTTAAAAAACCGTTTTTTATTGATGATTTTACCTTGGCTATTGCTAGTGATGAGCCGTTAGATGCTTTTTTACCCATTTTGGATATAAACAACCCACTTCAACTTGTTGAAGTTATAAAAAGTTATTTATTTAATCAATAATATATCGTATCTTATTTGCTAATTTTTTACGTTATTTTATCTAAATCAGCATGAGGCTTTTATTCAGGAAATTTTTAAATATAACTAAAAAAGCGATAATTGGATTTATGCTATTATCTATCTTTTCGACCTTAGTAATGCGTTGGGTGAATCCACCTTTCGGTTCTATGCTAATGATAGAACGTAAGATAATGCATTGGAATACACCACAGCAACGAATCTGGAAAGATTTGGACGAAATTTCAGATAATATAAAAATTGCGGTAATCGCTTCAGAAGATCAAAATTTTTCTGTGCACTGGGGATTTGATTTTAACGCTATCCGCCTAGCGCTAAATCATAATCAAAATAGCAAAAAGATTAAAGGTGCTAGCACAATTACTCAGCAAGTCGCTAAAAATATCTTTTTATGGCCAACTCGTAGTTGGATTCGCAAAGGAATGGAGTCTTGGTTTACATTATGGATAGAACTTTTTTGGTCAAAAGAGCGTATTCTTGAGGTCTATTTAAACTGTGCAGAATGGGGAGAAGGTATTTTTGGCATTGAAGCTGCTTCTCAGTATTATTTTAATGTAAGTGCCAATCAATTAACTTCACAGCAAGCAAGTTTACTTGCGGCAGTATTACCTAATCCTAGACGCTGGAGCCCAATTAAACCAAGTGAACGAGTAAAAAAGAGAACCAAATGGATTCATGCCCAAATGAGTAATTTAGGCAACAAAAATTATCTTAAACAACTAAAGTAGCAATTTGCTTTAGATGAATTTTTTGATAAATTCAGGAACAATTTTACTTGCAGGTCCGTAAATTTTGGTTTGAAACAGACTTTCACCTAAGCTGGGCTCTAAATTAAGTTCAACCGTTTTAGCACTTGTTTGGTTAGCGATTTGTACAAAACCAGCAGCAGGATAGACATTACCTGATGTGCCAATGGATATAAAATAATCAGCTTGTGAAAGCGCATCATAAATTTGTTCCATTTGTAGCGGAATTTCACCAAACCAGACTATATGTGGGCGAATGAATTTGTTTTGTTGATAATTCACATCGTTAAAGCAATCAATTATCTGTCCTGTTTTTTCATTACGCACTTTTAATAATTCACCATGCATGTGAATAATATTTTTAGATCCAGCTTGTTCATGTAAGTTGTCCACATTTTGTGTCACAATTAAGAGGTTATCACTACCTAATTTCTGTTCTAATTCAGCCAGCGCAAAGTGGGCAGCATTAGGCTTAACATCTGGATTTTGTAATTTACGACGTAACATATTATAAAAATCATGTACCGCTGTTGGATTGCGTATATAGCCTTCGTAAGTTGCTACATCATTAACATCATAACCTTCCCATAATCCATTTTGAGCTCGAAAGGTTGATAAACCCGATTCGGCCGAAATACCGGCACCGGTTAGAATAACTATTTTTGGTATCTTCATAATTGGTATATGCTCTTTTTTCAGATTTTCGCCAAAATAAATATTAAGCAGTATTTACCTTATATAACTTAATTTCATTTTTGTGTGACGATATTCAACCATTGGCGGAATGTCGATTAACTTGATTATAATAGATTTCAATATATTCAAATAGCGCTTTATTAGTTTATTCTCGTTTGTGTCAATTGATTGCTATACAGGCTTTGTTTATGACGTGATTGGCTTACCAAAAGATGTTTATGCGGCATTATTAGTAATGTCTTGTATTAGCTTATCGAATTGAAGAACTCAATTTTGATGATTGTTAGTTATTCGCCCTGCCTATAAAGATATCGTTGAATTCGTGCTGTTTACACCTTATGAAGATCGTTAAACTAAACATTCGCCAGTATTTGCTGGCGGCATGTATAAAATTAAGTTTATTAAAAAAGCATGGTTATTTAAAGTAATAGTTTGTAGACTATGCTTCATTATCAGTTTTAGGCTGTATACTTTGTATATAATTTGAATATGAATCTTTTAAAATCTTTAGCTACTGTCAGCTCAATGACGATGGTGTCACGTGTATTAGGTTTTGTGCGTGATGCCATTATTGCACGTTTTTTCGGTGCAGGTATGACCACCGATGCATTTTTTGTTGCATTTAAACTTCCTAATTTACTTCGACGTATTTTTGCAGAAGGGGCATTTTCACAAGCGTTTGTACCAATTTTAGCTGAATATAAAAATCAACAAGGAACTGAGGCAACTCGCACATTTATTGCTTATATTGCTGGATTATTAACTTTAGTCTTGGCTTTAGTCACGCTAATTGGAGTTATCACAGCGCCTTTTATCATTATGCTAACTGCGCCTGGATTTATGCAAGAATCAACTGAAAAATTTGAACTTGCAACTACCATGCTACGCATAACCTTTCCTTATATCTTTTTTATATCGTTGGCATCACTTGTTGGAGCCATCCTTAATACATGGAATCGGTTTTCTGTCCCTGCTTTTGTTCCAACACTACTCAATGTGAGTATGATTGTATTTACCCTATTTTTAACACCTTACTTTAATCCACCAGTATTGGCACTTGCTGTATCTGTTGGTGTTGGTGGGATTTTACAATTGCTTTACCAGCTACCTTATTTAAAGAAAATTGGCATGCTAGTATTACCGCGTATTAGCTTAAAAGATAGTGGTGTTTGGCGGGTTTTAAAACAAATGGGACCAGCAATTTTAGGGGTGTCTGTAGGGCAAATCTCTTTAATTATTAATACTATTTTTGCTTCTTTTCTAGTTTCAGGCTCGGTTTCGTGGATGTATTATGCTGATCGCTTAATGGAGTTTCCTGCTGGGGTGCTTGGTGTAGCATTAGGCACCATTTTATTGCCATCATTAGCAAAAAGCTTTTCTAAAGGTGATCATAAACAATATTGTGAATTGTTAGATTGGGGGTTACGCCTTTGTTTTTTATTGGCTCTACCGAGTACAATTGCATTAGGGGTTATTTCTCGCCCACTTATATCAACGCTATTTGAATATGGACAATTTACCTTAAATGATACCTTAATGACACAGCGAGCCTTAGTTGCTTATTCTATAGGTCTACTTGGGTTGATTTTGATTAAAGTGCTAGCTCCAGCCTTTTATTCACGTCAGGATATTAAAACACCAGTTAAAATTGCAATTATTACATTAATTTTAACACAGCTAATGAATCTTGCTTTTATTGGTCCATTACAACATGCAGGTCTTTCGTTATCAATTGGCTTAGCCGCTTGCTTTAATGCTGGATTATTATATTGGCAGTTGCGTAAAAAACAGCTTTATCAACCCCAACCTGGTTGGCGTTGCTTTTTGAGTAAAATCGTCATTGCGGTAATTCTAATGTCTGCGGTATTGTGGTTCGGTTCACAGTTATTACCTGACTGGTCGACTGGTTCAATGTTGATCCGTATCGGGCGATTATTTTTATTGGTTATTGTGGGCATTTTAGTCTATTTTGCATCATTGATTGCCATGGGATTTAAGATAAAACACTTTATTAAACGAATTGATTAATAATAAACATTGGATAAATATAAATTGACTTTTTGTCAAAAAGTTTCAGGTTACTATGTGTTTTAGTAAAAAATTAATAAGGATATAAGATGAAAGTCTCTTTCTTTATTCTATCTTTTAGGTAGTCTAATTTAATCTGTTATCAAGAAGATTTATCAACTTTACATATTCAGTCAGTTTAAGTATATAATAGTCGCCTTGCTGATAAAATAGTCAAATGGAGGTTGTAATGATCACCCATATTAGCCCATTAGGATCAATGGATTTACTTGCTCAGGCAGAAGTCGATATCCTGAAAAAATCTGCCAATAGCGAACTTTATAAATTATATAGAAATTGTTCGTTAGCAACACTAAATGCAGGTAGTAAAACCGATAATACAAAAGATCTGTTAGATAGATTCCAGTCTTTCGAAATTAATGTGATTAGTAAAGAGCGAGGCGTCAAGTTGGAGTTGGTTAATGCTCCAGAAAGCGCTTTTGTTGATGGTCGAATTATTCGTTCAATTCAAGCTAATTTGTTTGCAGTGTTACGCGATATCCTTTTTTTGAATAGTCAAATCAGTGCAGTTAAAGAGCTTATTTCCGATTTCAAATTTGAAAGGGATCATTCGTTTTATATTACAAACCTTGTTTTTTCTATTTTACGCAATGCCAATGCGCTCCATGTGGGTGAAGAGCCAAATTTGGTTGTCTGCTGGGGTGGACATTCGATTAACGAAAATGAATACTATTATGCCCGTCAAGTAGGTATGCAACTTGGTTTGCGTGAACTTAATATTTGTACTGGTTGTGGTCCAGGTGTTATGGAAGCACCAATGAAAGGAGCTGCCGTTGGTCATGCGCAACAGCGTTATAAAGAAAGCCGTTTTATTGGTATGACCGAACCGTCAATTATTGCAGCAGAACCGCCTAATGCATTAGTCAATGAATTGATTATTATGCCCGATATCGAAAAACGCCTTGAAGCGTTTGTGCGAATGGCTCATGGCATTATTATCTTCCCTGGTGGACCAGGCACCGCTGAGGAGTTGCTTTATATTCTGGGTATTTTATTAAACCCTGCAAATAAACACCAAACCCTACCTCTTATTCTGACTGGACCTAAAGAATGCGAAGATTATTTTGCTTCAATAGATAATTTTATTCGTAGCACATTAGGCGATGAGGCCACTAAACTTTATCAAATTATTATCGATTCACCTGAACAAGTAGCTCGTATTATGAAAGAGGGTGTTAAGCATGTTAAAGCTTCACGCTTAAAAACAGGTGATGCTTATGGGTTTAATTGGCTATTAAAAATTGATGAATCATTACAACATACTTTCGAACCTACTCACGCTAATATGGCTTCATTAAATCTTCATCGTGAGCAACCTGTCGAGCTGTTAGCCGCTGATTTGCGTCGTGCGTTTTCTGGTATTGTTGCAGGAAATGTTAAAGAATTTGGTATGAAGCAAATTGCCGAAAATGGTCGATACAAATTACAAGGTGATATTGAAATTATGCAGCAACTTGATAATTTATTGCGTAGTTTTGTTAAACAAAACCGAATGAAATTGCCAGGAGGAAGCGCTTATCAACCTTGTTATGAAATTTGTTATTAAACAATAATATTAACTCATTTAATAAAATTGAATCCAACTTTAATCCGCCGATAATCTTATTGGCGGATTAATTTTAACTATTACTATTTTATATGTTTTTTAAAAATCACTTAAAATATCTAGTGCTTCTGACACTTTTTTAACTGCAAAAATCTGCATATTTTCGGGTTTCTTCTTCGGCATATTGGCAATAGGTACAATTGCTTTTTTAAAACCATGTTTAGCTGCTTCAGAGATACGTTCTTGTCCACTTGGTACTGGTCGAATTTCGCCACCAAGACCAATTTCACCAAAAATAACGATATCTTGTGGCAACGGACGATTGCGAAAACTTGATACAAGTGCTGCAATCAATGCTAAATCCGCACTTGTTTCGGTAACTTTTACACCACCAACAACATTAACAAAAATATCTTGATCGGCCATTTGCAATCCCCCATGCCTATGCAATACTGCAAGCAATAATGCAAGCCGATTTTGATCTAATCCTACAGTCACACGTCTTGGATTACCATACATCGAGTGATCGACTAGCGCTTGGATTTCGACCAGTAATGGGCGAGTACCTTCCCACAATACCATTACCGAACTACCTGGTAACATTTCATCTCCACGGCTTAAAAAGATTGCTGATGGGTTGCTAACCTCTTTTAAACCTTGTTCGGTCATAGCAAATACACCCAGCTCATTTACTGCTCCAAAACGGTTTTTATGACTACGTAGAGTTCTAAAACGTGAGTCGGCATCGCCATCTAATAAAATTGAGCAGTCAATACAGTGCTCAAGTACTTTTGGACCAGCAAGAGAGCCATCTTTAGTAACATGCCCCACCATGATAATGGCAATGCCTTTTGTTTTAGCAAAACGTGTTAAATAAGCAGCTGTTTCTCGAACCTGAGCGACACTACCAGGCGAAGATTGGATATCAGTAAGGTGCATCACTTGGATAGAGTCAATCACCATTAATTTAGGCTTGGACTGCTCAGCCAATAAACAGATTTGCTCAATACTGGTTTCGGACAACATATTAATATTATCCGCAGGTAAACCTAATCGATGGGCACGCATCGCAACTTGTTGGAGGGATTCCTCACCAGTAACATAAAGTGTATTCATTTGTGATGAGAGTTTACTCATGGTTTGCAGTAACAACGTACTTTTACCTGCTCCGGGATTCCCTCCTATGAGAATGGCACTCCCCGGTACGACACCACCACCAAGCACACGATCAAATTCTGAAAAACCGGTTGAAAATCTTGGCAGTGCCTCTAAACTGATCTCGGACAATTTTTGAATTTTAGCTTGCCCAATCCCGCTACCTGCATAACCCGTTAATCTGTCGTTACGTGAAGAGGTACTTGCAAGCCTAACTTCGGTAATGGTGTTCCAAGCATGGCATGAACTACATTGTCCTTGCCAACGTGGGTAATCTGCTCCACAATCATTACAAACATAAGCACGTTTCACTGCTTTTGCCAATTTAATCTCCTAACCTTCACTTAATAAACTAGTGGATAAAATACACCATAAACCTGTTAAATCTGCATAATTAATACTAATTCGTGCTTTTTCGACAACTTTAGGTTTACCATGATAAGCAACACCTAGACCAGCAATACGAATCATCATCAAATCATTGGCTCCATCACCAATTGCGACAGTTTGTTCAATGGGAATTTCCAACGATGCTGCTAGTTGTTGTAATGTCCTTGCTTTATATTTTGCATCAACAATTTGACCAGAAACTTTACCAGTTAATTTTCCATGTTTGATTTCTAATTCATTAGCATAAACGTCAACTAATTTTAACTTTTGCTTTAAATGATCCGCAAAATAGGTAAAACCGCCTGAGGCAATAGCAACATGCCAATTTTTTTTATGCAGTTCTTTTACTATATAAGTAAGCCCAGGAGTAAGTGGTAAATTATCTTTAACTTGATCTAAAATAGCTTGATGCGCCCCTTTTAAGGTTGCCACACGTTTTCGCAAACTTGTGGCAAAATCAAGTTCACCACGCATAGCTTGTTCAGTTACCGCTGCAACTTGCTGCCCTACACCATGCAATTTGGCCAGTTCATCAATACATTCAATGCCAATCGCTGTCGAATCCATGTCCATAACAAGTAATCCTGGGGAGCGTAGCGTGGGTAAATTATCGATTGGGGCAACATCAATACCTAATGCTAATGATATCGATTTAGCTTTTTTAGGTATCACCCCTGCAATACGAACAATCTGATAAGTTTTGATTTTCCATGATGAAACAATCACCATTGGCATAGCAAGTTGATCTTGGAATTTTGATAAGACTGTTTTATTTAACTTTTTACCATAAATAATCCAGCCTGTTTTACCTGCATTATAATCTAAAGGAACCACTTCACAGCCATTTAATGACAGTGGTAAACCTTGCCAATGTTGGATATTTTCAGGTAAATCATTGTAGGTGAGAGTATAAGCCATATCTGAACATCTTTATAAGATAAAACAAGCCCAAAATTTATCACAACTACTAAAGATTGTCCAAATTAGGATTGTGTGATTTTTTTAGTTTTTTATACTTAAACACATAGTTACCTGAAACTTTTTAACAAAAATAAAAGGGAAAATTATACTTTCTTTAATACTGCATAAAAGAAACCATCACCACCATTTTCAGTAGGTAAAAATTCTTTAATTTCACCTTGTAATTTGGCGCTGGTGTTTTCTTGTAAAAAACGCTCAATTTGTAATTTATTTTCGTCTGGTAGAATTGAACAAGTGGCATAAACTAAAGTACCACTAGTTTTTAAATAAGACCAAATATTAGTTAAGATTGCATGTTGTAGCTCAGTTAATTGGGCAATATCACTATCTCGGCGTAACCATTTTATATCTGGATGACGGCGGATAACGCCTGTTGCTGAGCAAGGCGCATCAAGTAAAATGCGATCAAATTGTTGCCCTTTACACCATCGTTCTGGGGTTAATCCATCACCAACTTTAACTTCGGCATGTAAGTTTAATCGAGTTAAATTTTCGTGAATGCGCTTCACTCGGCTAGGCTCAATATCCACCGCTAAAACTTGTGCTTTTGGAGCAACTTCTAAAATATGTGTGGTTTTACCACCAGGTGCTGCGCACATATCCAAAATGAGCTCGCCATTTTGCGGTGCTAACAAATAAGCGGCATATTGCGCAGACAGATCTTGTACCGTGACAGCACCCTCATCAAAATAGGGTAATTTATTTACATTGACAGGCGACAATAATCGCAGAGCACTAGGTAACTCTGGAAAGCTATCAGACTCAATTTGTTGTTCAGCAAGTAATTGTTGGTAATCACTTACTGAATATTGGTTAAGATTAACTCGCAACCACATTGGTGGCTTTTGATTATTAGCATGAACAATGGCTTGCCACTGCTCTGGATAGACTTGCTTAAGGCGTGTTAACAACCAACTTGGGTGTAATGTCTGCTGGTTTTGTTGCTTGCTGTCTTGTGTAAATTGTTGTTGTAATGATGTTTGTTGGCGCAAAAACTCACGCAATACACCATTTACAACCCCTTTAAGCTGTGTTTTTTTGAGAGTATTGACCGCATTAACTGTCTCACCAACTGCTGCATGTGCTGGAATACGGGTATAAAGAATCTGGTAAATACCCACTAACAATAGGTCATGTAAAATTCTATTTTTACCCGTTAACACTTTACTCATCAAGGTATGAATATGAAAGTTGAGTTCTGGTAACACTCGCATCACACCAAAACAGATTTCTTGTACTAACGCCTTATCTTTATCGGCTATTTTGTGGTTTAAAGTTGTCAATGTAGCGCTTAATGACTGTCCTTCTTCTAGCACATTAAAAATAGCTTGCGCACAAATGGCTCTAATATTTTGGGATGATTTTTTATTCATAATGAATAGCGACCTTAATTCATTTAATTGGATTAACTTATAAAATTAACGAGCCAATCCAACCAGCAATAAATAATGGAATATTAAAATGGGTAAATGTTGGAATAACACTATCACGAATATGATCATGTTGCCCATCACTATTTAGCCCAGAAGAGGTCGCTAAAATAGTATCTGATGGTGGCGATCCCGCATCACCTATCGCACCTGATGCACCAATTAAGCATACGGTGGCAATTGGTGAAAAACCGAGTTGTACACAAAGTGGTACATATACTGCGGCAATGATAGGGACTGTCGAAAATGAAGATCCAATACCTAATGTAATAACCAGACCAATTAGCATCATCACAAAAGCGGCAATCACTTTATTACCAGCAAATAATGCTGCACTGTTATTAACCAAAGGTTCTATTTCATGAGTCTGCTTTAACACTTCGGCAAAACCTTGCGCTGAAATCATTACAAACCCAATCATAGCCATCATTTTGATGCCGTCCGTAAAAACGCCATCAGCTTCGCCCCATTTAATCGAACCCGATACAATAAAGCAAATAAAACCAATTAAGGCACCTAAAATCATTGAACCAGTATAAAGTTGAACAGTAAAAGATAGAACAATCGCCAATAATGAAACAATAAGAGAGCGCTTATTCACATCTTTTAAAGCTTCTTGATTTGCCTCTCCACGAATAATTTTATATTCTCTAGGCTTACGATAACTAACAAAAATAGCCCATAATAGACCAGCAAACATGCCTAATGCAGGAATTGCCATTGCATGCATTACATTTACATGGCTAACATCCATTCCTGATGCGGTAATATTTTTTAATAAAATTTGATTTAAAAAGATATTCCCAAATCCTACTGGTAAAAACATATAAGGCGTAATTAATCCAAATGTCATAATACAAGCAATCATTCTTCTATCAAGCTGTAAACGGGACATTACGTATAAAAGCGGTGGAATTAAAAGCGGAATAAAAGCAATATGAATAGGAATAACATTTTGCGATGAAATACTTACTAACCCAATAATAACAATCAAAATCCACTTGATACGTTTTTTTGCATCGCTTGATGTAAATTGCTTAATAGCTTTATCAGCCAATAATTCGGGTAAGCCAGATTTTGATATTGCCACTGCAAACGCCCCTAACATAGCATAAGAAAGCGCAATATTAGCTCCATTGCTGATCCCAGTATTAAATGCATCAATGGTTTCTTTTAACGATAAATGGCTAAATAGTCCACCAACAAATGCGCCAATTATTAAGCTAATAACGACATGAACACGGCAAAGAGATAAAATTAACATGCAAATTACCGCAACTACAACCGCATTTATTGAAGAAAACAAATCAAGCACTGTATTCATAAAATAAATTCTTATTTAAGAAGAAAACTTATTATTCTAGGCGATAGATGTTGAAAGTGCAATCGATAGTGTATACTCACTCTTTCATCTATATATAAATATATATAAAATTAAAAATGTGTTAATAAAAAATTCTAAAAATAGCCTTTAACTAAAATGTAGGGCTATTGTGGAGAGTTGTTAATGAGAAATAATATCGACGGACATTTTTTACTGATTGGTTTAATGGCTTACCCTATTCGCCATAGCTTATCCCCTCAAATGCAAAATACCATTTATTCTAAACTAAAGGTACCTTATGTTTATTTAGCATTTGAAGTTGACCAAAAAAAACTCCCTGACGCAATTAAAGGAATACGAGCATTAGGATTACGTGGCAGTGCAGTGTCTATGCCCAACAAACAACTAGTCTGCCAATACCTTGATAAGTTAACACCTGCTGTGGAAATGAGTGGTGCGTGTAATACTATTTCAAATGATAATGGTGTTTTAACAGGCTATAACACAGATGGAATGGGCTATATGCGCATGCTCAAAGAAGCCAACATTGATGTGATAGGCAAAAAAATAACCATTCTAGGTGCTGGAGGGGCTGCAACGGCCATTGTTGTACAAGCTGCTCTTGATGGCGTAAAAGAGATCACTGTCTTTAATCAAAAAGATGAGTGCTATACAAAAATAGAGGCCATTGCAAAAAAATTAAATCAAAATACTCAATGTCATGTACGCGTTATCGATCTGGTCGATAAAGATAAGCTACGCAAAGAAATTTCAGATAGTGTTGTACTTTGCAATGCAACAGGTGTCGGAATGAAACCGTTAGAAGGAAAAAGCTTAATTACAGATCCAACAATGTTACCCCCCGATCTTGTTGTTACAGATTGTATTTATAGTCCGCGTAAAACAAAACTACTTGAAATAGCTGAGCAACAAGGTTGTAAAATATTAAATGGTATTGGCATGATGTTATGGCAAGGTGCAGCTCAAATAAAAATTTGGACAGGCGAAGATGCCCCTATTGATTATGTGAAAGAGCAAATGGGTTTTAATGATTAATAAATAATTTCTTATGCTAATGACTTCATTCTACTGTTTTATTTAATACAAAATTAAAACCAGATAAAATTATGGTCTATTAACGGAATTTTTAGCTAACAGGATACAAAATGAAAACACTTACCATCAAAAAACTTGAAATCGGTTCAGGCGCACCCAAAATTATTGTGCCAATTATCGGTAAAACTGAGGCAGAATTAATTGATGAAGTACAGTTTTTACAATCAATTGATTTTGACGTTTTAGAGTGGCGTGTTGATCACTTTATCCACGTTGATAATCTTAATACTGTAAAGTTAGTCGCTAAAAAAATAGCAGATTTACTACCAAATAAACCTATTTTATTCACTTTTAGAACCGCAAACGAAGGTGGAGCTAAGCCATGGCCATTAACATCTTATGTCCAATTGAATAAAGAAATGGCTTGTAGTGGGCTTATCGATCTGATTGATGTTGAGATGTTTATTGGTGATGACTATGTAAAAGATATTATCGATGTCGCACACAAACATCAGATATTTGTTGTGGTATCAAATCATGATTTTGAAAAAACGCCATCTAAGAGCGATATTGTCTATCGACTAAAAAAAATGCAAGAACTTGGCGCAGACATTCCCAAAATTGCAGTTATGCCCAACACCGAGGATGATGTATTAACCTTACTAGCTGCCACCACAGAAATGAACACAAAACACTCAACTACGCCGATTATTACCATGTCAATGGCTGGACTTGGAACTGTTAGTCGTATTGCTGGTTCGACATTTGGTTCAGCGATGACTTTTGGAGCGGCTAAAAATCCATCGGCACCAGGTCAATTAGATGTTAAACAATTACGATATATTTTAGATGCATTATACCAAAGTCGTAGTTAATTCAACTGAAACTATTTTATTAATCAATCAGCTAAAGAAGAAAAAACAGAGAGATCCATTTAGTTGATATCAATAAACCTTTATATTAGACTTTAATATTGTTATATAAGTTGTTTTTATCAGCTACTTACATGGACTAAAGATTGTGCAAATTTACTAACAGTCAAGCAGTAAGAAGTATATACTTCACTAAGTATTAAGTGCTTTTGCAGACTAAAAACAAAACTGCTTTAAATTTTTAATCTAAACATTTATTTCTCAGTTTGGTTAGAAAGTGCAGAGTCTAAGTTAGTTAAATGGATAATTAATAAAAACGTATGAGGTTTATTTTTTTATGTTTTCTTGGTGGACTAAAGTTTATTTTTTTCTAATCCAAATTTTGGTGAAGCTTTTTGTTAAAAGCAAGCCAATTCCTACCGATCCAATAACAGAATTAGACCTTGATACCAACAAGCCAATTTTATACGTACTTCCTTATAACTCTCAAATCGATTTGATGGTGGTTCGATCTCTTTGCTTGCAATATAGTTTACCTGATCCATTAGTTGGCATAGATATCAATAATAAAGTTATTCCTGCTTATATCTATATTGATAAAGGACCTGGTATTTTTGCATCCAATCAACAAAAAAATAAAGCGATTGAAATTTTAAGAGATTATATTTCAGCACATCAACAAAATCATGATCTTGATATTCAGATGCTACCTATTTCGGTCATGTTTGGTCGCCGCCCTGATAAAGAAGGAGAAAAGAAACTTTCACTGCAAGTACTTGGTGCACCCAATAAATTATTAAAAATAATGACATCAGGCAGAGACTGTTATACACGCTTTTCTCGTACTGTTTCGTTTAAAGATATTCATGTCGATAAACAAGATCTTTCAGTGTTAGCACATAAATTGGCTCGCGTTGCGCGTATCCATTTTGCAAAGCAAAGGATAGCTTCTGTCGGCCCCAAACTACCCATTCGCCAAGAAATGCTTAATAAATTATTAAATAATCCTGGACTGTCAGAAGCAATACAAGAAGAGGCTAAAAGCAAAAATATTGATATTGATAAAGCGAAAAAAAATGCTTTAGTAATGCTAAACGAAATTGCCGCTAATTTTTCTTATCGTATGTTAAGAATAACTGATTTTGTGCTCACTTGGGCATGGAATAGGCTCTATCAAGGTCTTAAAGTGACAAACGCAGATCCAGTTCGTGAGCTTGCGCAAAACGGACACGAAATTGTGTATGCTCCTTGTCATCGTAGTCATATGGATTACCTTTTATTATCCTATGTGCTTTATCGACAAGGTTTAGTTCCTCCCCATATTGCTGCTGGCATTAATTTGAACTTTTGGCCAGCAGGTCCTATTTTTAGGCGATTAGGTGCATTTTTTATTCGCCGTTCATTTAGAGGAAATAAGCTTTATACTGCCGTTTTCCGTGAATATCTGGCTGAACTATTTATCCGTGGTTATTCTGTTGAGTATTTTATTGAAGGTGGACGCTCACGCACAGGTCGGTTACTCGATCCTAAAACAGGCATGTTGATGATGACAATCCAAACATTATTGCGTGGTGATTCACGACCAATTACTGTTGTTCCTGTTTATATTGGTTATGAACATGTTTTAGAAGTTGCAACTTATGCCAATGAACTCCGTGGTGCAAAAAAAGAAAAAGAGAGTTTAGGACGCACAATTAAAGCATTTTTCAAATTAAAAAAATTAGGGTTTGGCTATGTTAATTTTGGCCAACCTATACCTTTGAATCAATTTTTAAACCAACAAGTTCCTGATTGGCGAAATGAAATTGAACCAACTGGTACACAGCGCCCTAGTTGGTTAACACCAACAACCAATTTACTTGCTAAACAAATTATGGAGCATATTAACTCTTCAGCAGCAATTAATGCGATGAACTTATGCTGTTCAATATTATTGGCCGCAGACCAACGCGCACTAACCAAAGTAAGGTTACTGGAACATATCGATTATTTTTTAAAATTATTAAAAAATATTCCTTATTCAGATTTGATAACTATTCCAGATCAAACACCTGAAGAATTATTTGAACACGCCAAACAAATGGGTAAATTCATTATTACTACCGATGAAGTTGGTGAAATGGTTGGACTTACAACTGAACAAGCAGTATTAATGACCTACTACCGAAATAATATTCAGCATTTACTGATTATTCCTGCAATCGTAGCTAGAATTGTGCTCAAATATAACCAAATATCATCTGGCGAAATATTAGAACAAGTAAGACGGTTTTTCCCTTTAATAAAATCAGAACTATTCCTTTATCATAATGATGAACAGCTAACTGTATATGTACAACAAATCATAGAAACTTATGCCAAATTGAATTTAATTAGCGACTCGACAGATAAATTGACAGTAAATTCTTTAAAAATTTCGGGATTACAATTAATCGCTTCATCTTCTAAAGATACTTTACAACGTTATGCTATTGCGTTTTCTTTATTGCAAAAAGATCCAACTATTAGCCGTGCAAAACTAGAAAAAGAGGCGCGTCTCATTGCTGAACGGTTATCTGTTTTGCATGGTATTAATGCTCCAGAATTCTTCGACAAAGGTGTATTTTCAACATTAGTCGCATCACTACGAGAGCAAGGTTATTTAGATGATCAGAATGATACCAACTTAGGAAAAATTGAAACCATGAATACAATACTTAAGCCTCTAATTACAGCACGAGTAATGCAAACTATCGACGAAATCAATTTATAACTCAAATAATAAAAAGTCCATAATGAAGCTATTAAACAAAAAAATAATAAATCATGCTTTTTAGTTAATATGGTTTGGGTGAAAAAGAAAAAACAAATGATATTGAAACTTGAAGAAACACAACAACAATTAACTGATGAAGAACTCAACGAATTTAGTCAATTCGTTGGGAATAAAATTCCCGATGATTTTATCAACTTTTACCGCCAATTTAACGGAGGAACTTTTATACAACTTGATAGTAAAATGAGTAATTATGTTGATGACAAGTTTTTGATTAATTTTTTTAGCATAAAATATGGCCTTACAATAGAAAATATTTATGCGCAGTTTAAGCGAGATTTTCCGCAGCTACAAGATATGCTCCCTTTTGCTTCTGATCTATACTTGAATTGTTACCTGCTTTCATTAAGGCCTCAAGATAATGGTTGTGTTTACTACTGGTCAGTCATAGAGCAAAAATTAACACTGCAATTTGAATCATTTAACTGTTTTATTTTATTTTTGGATGAGATATTACAATCTCTTGACAAAAAATATAAGAAAGATCGCCAGCTAGATATTCTTATATGGGTTTGGGTTATTGCTTCAATTGCGCTTTACATTTATTTCCAAAAATAACCGTTTGTGATAATTATATTTTTGCTAAATAGATAATTAGCATTATAGCGTTCATTTAATTATGAGCTTAATAGAGGCATAGCAACATTATGTGTATATCTTTTTTGCGTAATGAGGTCATCAATTTTTTAAGTTATCATGCGTTATTTAGTTTTAAGCTTACAAGCTAGAACAACATATTTGTTTGAAAATGGCATAATAAACCAGCAATCTTGCGAGCATGCTAAACAAGCAATATTTAATAATGATATTTTTGATAATTATAAACCCTCACCGTTATTAAAAAATCGTTATCTCGAAACAAAAATAGAGCAAATTACCGGTAATAAAATAAAGATTATAGATCACCCAGATAGTGGAATATCAGGGGTAGCTTGTGCTTGTTGCCAATTTGTGGTGTTCGAAAATGCTGAAGATGCTATTTTTGAAATATGCCCTGTTTGCAATTGGCAGACGGATACATTGGATAAAAATGGTTATAGCAAATTAAACAAAAGTTACTTAACAGATTATAAAAATAATATCGTCACAAAAGAATTGATTGAGCAATACAGTGATGTATTTATAAGAAGGTATTCACCTACCAGCTTAAAATTGAAGCAAGTGTAATTTTCTATATAAATTTTCCTATCACAATGAAAGTGTGTAAAATCTGATTTTTTAAACAAAAAACAATCTTTATGGCTAAATAAAATTTGATAATTTATTATTAAGAAGGCCATTAAATAAATTGGTAAACACATTAAAAAATAACAGAATAACAAATGACTAAATAGGAATCTAAAAATGCTACATTCGACAGTTAATGTCAAAATTTATTGGCGATCCATACAACAAGGTGGAAAAAAACGCTTCCTATAAATACAAAATACTATCCGATCACTGAACCGCTTAAAGATAAGCAGGGTGATATGACAAGTTGGTCATTGGTAATAAATGTTAAAAATAATGAGAACATTAATACTCATGAAAGAATAGGTTTTGGTGAAGCGCATTTTTTAATGAAAAATGGGCCCTGTTACTTACTCAATAAAGGGTTTAAAATAATTATTTATGAGGGACCTAAACAAGTGGCAACTGTTGAAGTACTTTAATTACTGTCTTAAAATACAATTACAAGCTAAAAACATCTACCAACTAGAAAAATAAAGGTAAAATCACATTGAATAAATGGGAGTTTAATCATCAACTCAATCAATTAATTGCTATATTGACTTCCAAAAGTTTTGTTACCAAAGGCTGTAATGACCAACAATTGGCTCAACTTGAACACCAATATGGTCGGCTTCCTGTATATTATAAAATTTTTTTGTCAAAACTAGGCATTAATGCAGGTGATTTTAAGCTTGGTACAGCTATATTATTTCATGAAATTGATGATACAAACCAAGGCTCTTTAGTTTTACTGGTCGAGAACAATATTTCTATTCCCACTAATTTCTTTGCTTTTTTATTACATCAAGGTTATTCAAGTCTATTTTTTATGGATAGGCATGATGATCCTATGGTCTATTGTTATACAGAAGGTGACGTAATAAAAAATTTAAATTGCAAATTTAGCCAATGCATATCGGCTGAAATAGCATTGTATAAAACGTATCAGACTGAGTAAATGATTTGTTTTTATGCTTTAGTGCATGACAAACCTATTAGGCTCTAAAATCATATTGAATAAAAAGGTTATGGTTATATGAAATATACTAAAGATGAATATATTCGATTAGGGCGAACATTACAAACAACAATTATTGATGATCTTCCCAATAATGCTTCACAATTTACTACTATTGCTATAAATTTTAAAAATAAAAAGTATAGGGTTCTTTACGAAGTTATAAAACTAGTCGATGGTGTGGATTTTTTCGACGAACATGAAACGATTATTGATGAAATTCATGAATTCAATTTGTATCAACAAATGATAGATTATTTAGGCTCTATTGGTATTGATATAGATCAATTGGGGCCAGCAAAAGGATCAAAGATAATATTTTGATTTGGGAAAAGTATTAAGGTTATTAAATTCATTTTTTATATCAAATCATTCATTTCACGAAATAATGCAATCAATATCATACAATCACAAACCAAGATAATTATAGGATAATACAACTGAATTTTAGTGATCTTATGCATCAGGATGTTCTGTTATTATATCCCCTAATTATGCGATCACTCACTAGTCACAATCAAACATGGAAAAAACAATGAAATATTACGCAAAGCTAGTTGCTATAGATCCATATATTGAGGAGCAGGCTACTTTTGATTTTGGTCAATATCAACTTTGCTGTTTTATCAATTCTTCCGCTTGTGCGCTAAATCAGGGCAATATTTATCTATTAGAACTTAATTTGTGTTTTATTGACAAGATAAAGCCTGAACTATCTGGAGATAAGCATTTTTCTATTATGCAACAAGCTGATACTTTTGTTCATCATATTAATGGTTATCTATTTGAAAATAGATTAATACTATCGAATCTTGTTTTTCAAGATGATTTATTTTATGATTTTGCTTACTTAAGTGGTGATTTTATTAAGTTTAGTGTTGATAGGCTTTCTATTGATATTTTAAATAACATTTTTTAGATTAAGTATGATAAAAATGATATCCAATGTTGTAGTAAAGCGATTACCTCTCAGGAAACCTGGCGAAATCTATTCACTTGTTGAAGTTGATGGTGTTGGCTGTAATGAAAAACTGAAAGGGGGCTATTTAGAAGCGGCTTTTAGTTATAATGATAATTATATCTTACTTTTTGTGTCATACGGCGATGGTTGGGAAGAAGTTTTATATATTTATTTACTTGATTTAAAAGGTAATAAAATCGTCGACCGAGCCAGAATTGGTGGTAGTGCATATGCTTGGCTCAGTGCTTGTTGTCTTCGTGATATTAAAATTTTATCCGATAATTCGATAAGTTTTGAATTTATGTCGTTTAAGGATTCTGATGGTTGGTTACTCGAACTTTTTAACAAACCTATAAAAACCTTTCCGTTTGCACTTAGATATCTACCTTACATTTTCCGTCCAATTTCTTCCAAACGCTATTTTTTGATTAAAAAGAATAAAATATCACTTAACTAAAATCTTTGTATTGAAATAATAGATAGTTGTTAAGATGAAAAATTGTTTATAATTATCTATATATTTTTGCATATTGGTATATCAATATAGCGATGATCGTTGTTGTTAGTTAGGATCAACCTTGAAATAACAATTATATTTACCATACAATATTATTAAGGGGATTCAATGGTAGCTAAGATCATTCTGCAAGATACGTTCAATGAGCAAGATTTTCTACGGTTTGCCGAAAAGTGGCAGCAAAATGCATCGATCATCATTGAATCAATATTACAACATAACGACGCAAAAAATCGTATTTTTAACTTTGCCTTAAATCACATTCCAGATTCATTTGCTGAAGCAGTGATTGATATTTTTCTGGAAGATAGTGATTTTATTATTAGTGATGAGGATCTGCTAAAATGTGCAAATCAAGGATCCATCGGTTTAAAACAGAGCATACGTTATCGAAAAAAGACACCTCAATATATTATTAATTTATGTAACCAAGAATAATCAAAGCATTACCAATATCAAGGAATATAAAAGATGCTAGATTTTTCCTACTTATCAGATCAAAAAGACAGTAAGCCATCTCTTGTTTTAAGTGATAAAAAAGTGCAATTACTTGAGCAAGCTTTTATCGATTTAAAGCGGAAAACAGGCATCATGATTGATGTCTATGGTCGAAACAGAATCTATCCCGATCATCAAAAAATATTAATCAACTTGTTACAAAAACATAACGACAGCGAAATCCAAAAACTAATTATGCTACTTAAGCAAGCTGTGAGTAAAGACGAAGTGATTATTGCCGATGGTGATTAAATGAATACATTGCTTATTGAAATATACTGACAATCATTTAATATGCCATTATACTGATGTCTGAATACTGAAAGTATCTTAACCTTTTAATTTTTTTGAAAATGATGAATTTTATTACTATACGAGATATGCTTTCTAACATAGAAGACATGCCATACAGTTTTTTTTATCTTCCCGCTGATCACTCATCTTGGGCACTTAATACCCAAGGAGTTTTTAGTCTTGAGGATGAAGATATTTTAGATGATGATGATTCAAACCTGCCTAAACAAGCTATAGAAGAAGGATGGATACCAACGCTAGAAAAAGCCGAAATTGAAGATATTATTAGCGTGGCTAACAATGAATTAAATAACCCAACATTAGAGGATTTATTTAGCTCTTTTGTCTTTTATTTTGAAAACGATGCTTTTTTACAGTATTATGATTTATAACAATAAAAAAACAGTTGACTTGATATCAAACTTATCTGATAAACTCAATCAATTAGGTATTTTATTACAATCGAATATTGCTAGGCAGTTTAAATTAACTGATATGGCTAGTTATGTACATGTTAATATCTTGAAACAACAAATTTATCTGCGTTTCAAATTATCAATTAACAGTATGGAACTATTTGATAATGATATTGTTAATATTTGCATCACAAACGATATGATACATATAACTTGCCTTGTCTATTCAAATTATGGTGTGGATAAAGTAATGGAATATCAAGATAATCTTAATAATTTTGAATTATCTATTTTCGACAACATTTCTCTTAAACTATTGTCATGTTTTAAATCGCATATTAATTTTATAGCATAATACCATGTTGCAACCAGAATTGATTAAATAGGATAGCAAAAATGAACGAAATATGGGTATTTAATGGTGAAGGAGCAAACTTTCCTGCTGGTATATTCACCTCGTTAACTGAAGCTAAAACTTGGATTGAAAAACATCAATTATCTGGTGTGTTAACCCGTTATCCTGTGAATACTGGGGTGTATGATTGGGCCATTGCTAATGATTTGTTTACTGCCAAACAAACGTGGCATACAAAACCTGCCTTTATTGAATCTTTTACCTGTGCCTCAATGGAACACTACCATTTTGAAGCAGGACAACAGCAATAGCACTAAAACATTACTAATCATTAAAACTATTCTGTATAGAAAAAAGCCAAGTTATGTACACAACAATCCATTAACGCATTGACAAAAAAGGAAATAAGTGGTGGAAAAATTTTTCATATTACTTAAAAAAAAGGGAATAAATTATTTTATTAAAAACAATAAAATAACCATTAATGGTAATGTGGACTTATATCATACAAATATTAAGACACTTCCTAATAATTTATCAATTAGTGGGCATCTAAATTTAGCTCATTCACATATAGAAGAATTACCTCAAAATTTAACGATTGGTGGCAATCTAAATTTAAATTATACCCATATCCAGACATTGCCTGATAATCTATCAGTTGGTGGTAATTTATATTTAGCTTACAGCGATATTAAAACATTACCTAACACTTTTTTTTGTGGAGGAAATTTAGATTTAGACTCATCAAAAATAGAATCGTTACCTGATAACTTAACCGTACTTGGTAACTTAATTTTGCAATATACTAAGATAAAAGCATTACCTGAACATATCACAGTTAAGGGAAATTTAAATTTATACGATACTCAAATTGAAGTATTACCAACATATTTATCAATTGGTGGGGGATTAGATTTAAGCTATACAAATATCACAAGTTTACCAGAAAAGTTCTCTATTAATGGTAATTTAGCATTAAGTGGCACTAAATTAACAAACCTGCCTGAAGGCCTTTCTGTTTCTGGAAGTTTAGAACTTGAATATACTGAGATTCAAACATTGCCACGTAATCTTACTATAGGTGGTAATTTAGATTTATTTCACACGCAAATCAATAAATTATCAGAAAATTTATCAGTTGGAGGTTATCTAAGTTTACAAAATCAAAAAATTAACACCTTGCCCGAAAATTTATCCGTAAACGGAACTTTATACATTGATGAGACAGAGATTAAACGATTACCAGAAAGTTTACAGGTAAATCATGTACTGATTTTAGATATCAAAAAAATCGAAAATATTGTTTATTATAAAAATTTTGAAGGGTTTGCTTCAACAATTTTCGCTTGTTGGATCAATAATGAATTTACTATTGTTGCCGCTCGTTTTTTAGGTGCACTTAAAACATTTGAAGAATATGTTGATAAAAATGAATCCTATGAAAATGCAATCAATTACAAAATCGCAGCTAGAGAATGTGTAGAAAAATTAGCTAAAAAACTGAATAAACCTTTTTTATCTAACAGCCTCTAATCTGTCTGATAATTATGATAAAAACAAAGATATTAATCCAGTAATCTTGTAAATATGTAAGATAATATCTTACTATTCATTACCTAATAGGTATTTAAATTTATGGCGCTAGATTTTATTATCAACTTTGACAATCAGCAATCAGAAATAATTTACCATGAGCGAAGATCTTCATGGAAAAATATTTAGTACATCAACCTGCTGGAAAAGTCTTAAACAATTAAAAAGAATTCGTGACTATTACACCGTTAATGTTGTGTTTAATGCTAGCAATTTGGCAATATTGATAACTGATTTAACGCAAATTATGTCACAAATTGAAAATTTTACTCCTGAACTGCAACGGATCATCATCACGCTCAAACAAAAAAATATTAAACAATTACGTGTTACGGGTGATTAACTATTTAGTTATTGAGTAATGAGTATCAAATAGTTAGCATAAGTTTTAGTAATAAAACTTATTATGATAGGGATAACACCACTCAATGTCAGCCGAGTTTAGATTAGTGTTTATAAATCACACATGGTATCAGCAAAATGCCTGTGATATCGCCAATGAAATTTTATCATTACCCACTTATATTGCTAAAAATAGCGCATACTGTTTATCAGGCTCACCATATTGGGATAATAGTAAGAGTAGATTGTTCGATGTCAGACTATTTTTGGAAGATACTCAAATTTTTATTGAAATAAGTGCTCATCCGCCTAGGATCGAAAAAGATTTAGCGCAGTTATTTACATGGATAAGAAGTCAGACTGAGATTAAAATATTAGACGACGATGGGCAAATATCAGGATGGTAAGTCATGATCGCATTGAATGCTAACATTATTAGCTATAAATCAATAGGAAACATTCAAATTGGTGATAACATTCTCACTTATTTGGATGAAATGTACCAACGTTTTGATGTTAAATGTCAAGAATGTGAATTGTATTCTCCACCTGGTGAGCAAAATAGATGGTGCTTCTATTCGTTAAACGATGGCACATTGACAATCACTACCACTTTTGACGGAGACATTATTGGAATAGGATGTAACCAAAATTACCAAGGCAAATATATAAATAAATATCAAAACGAGTTATATGCTGGCATTACCATGGAAGAGTTGTGCTATCTAACTAAGTTTCGAGCTATCTTACTTGGCATGCTGATTGTTGATGATGATTATGGTCTATCTTTCACACTACCTTCACCTTACGATGAAATCGCTGATAATATAAAAGACATCCCCTATGATTTAAAACTTAATGAACTTTATGTCACGAATTATTCTCAATGGAAGCCCTGGAATGGCAACACATTTTCAAACAAAAAAATTAAGGGGTAAGTGTTTTTTAAATTCAACGGGAGGCAAGTAGCCTAACGAAGAATGTAATCGTTTATGATTATACCAATAAGCATAAGCCGAAAAAGCGCGTTGTAATTCAGCCGTTGAGTTGAAACGTTGGCCTTTTACAAATTCCGTTTTAATTGTTTTAAATGTCGCTTCCGCTACCGCATTGTCATATGGACCCCCTTTCTTGCTTAATGAATGCGTGATATTAAATGTCTTAAAACACGCCTCTAATAACCGATTATCAAACTCTTTGCCTCGGTCTGAATGAAATAAATCCAATTTTGATAATGGCAGTTTAATTTGGCTTAATGCCGACATAACAAGCTCTGCTGTTTTATGTTGACCAACATGGTAACCGACAATTTGCCTATCGGATAAGTTCACTAAAACACATAAATAGTTCCAACGTTGCTTAACTTGAATATAGGTTAAATCTGCAACAACAATTTGTTTTTTATCACCTACATCAAATTGTCGTTGCAGGTGATTTTCTATGGCGGTTTCATTCACTTCCGTAGTGTGAGATTGATAACGTTTAACGGTGTATTTTGATACCAGCAATAAGGCTTTCATCACCCGAGCAATGTAACGGCGTGACACCCAAATATTCTCTTTCTGTAAATCAAAACGAATTCGTCTTGTACCATAAGACTGATAGCTCTGATTAAATAGCGTCACGATTTTATTGGCATAAAGCCCTACTGATTTTTGTCTATTCAATTTACACTGATAATAAGCATAATGTCTTGATAATCCTAAATATTGACATAGCTTTGTTATGCTATAACGATGTCGATTTGCTTTTAGGATAGCGATTTTCGTCCTATTATCAGTGCTGCTTGCTTTA
>NZ_LZHK01000008.1:0-32238 GCF_001690415.1 Gilliamella sp. Imp1-1 | reverse complement strand
CCCGTCCGCCACTCGTCATCAAGTGCAAGCACTCATGTTACCGTTCGACTTGCATGTGTTAAGCCTGCCGCCAGCGTTCAATCTGAGCCATGATCAAACTCTTCAATTTAAAGTTTGATGCTCAATAACTGTCTCTGACATATTCAAATGAATCTTCAGTGTCACTTATCAAGACTTAACTTTTTTTAGTCCGTAGACTTTAATCTTTCGTCTCGCAAGTGCCCACACAGATTGTCTGTTTCTTATTTTTAAAGAGCTGACAGCTTATGTTCCTCATCAACCTTTTGTTGATTTAGTTCGCTGTCTCAAGGGTTGCGTATATTACTCACTTCACTTGTGAACGTCAACCCCTATTTTAGAATTTTTTATTTTTTTGTGTTGAATGACTGCTTTTTACACAAATTTAGGCGTTATAGGGTTATTTTTAGCTGTTTTGTCACATTAATAGCTTTATTAGTAGCCTCTTTAACTGTCGATGCTCTAGCTAACGCAACACCCATTCTTCTTGTTCCTTTTACTTCTGGTTTACCAAATAAACGTAAATCAGTTTGCGGTTCGCTCAATGCTTTATCAATATTAGCGAAAGTTATTTGTTTTGAATTACCTTCTATTAATAAGACTGATGATGCACAAGCACCATATTGTTCTATAATTGGAATTGGCAATCCTAATATTGCTCTAGCATGTAATGCAAACTCAGATAAGTTTTGTGAAATTAACGTCACCATACCCGTATCATGAGGGCGAGGTGATACTTCACTAAACCATACTTGCTCCCCTTTAACAAATAATTCAACACCAAATACTCCTCGCCCACCTAATGCTTCTGTTATTTTAGTTGCAATATTTTTCGCTTTTTTCAATGCTTTTTCAGGCATCTGCTGAGGTTGCCAAGATTCTCGATAATCACCTTTTTCTTGACGATGGCCAATTGGTTCGCAGAATGAAACTCCGTTAATATGCCGAACAGTCAGCAAAGTAATCTCGTAATCAAAATCAATAAAACCTTCTATGATTACTTTACCTCCACCAGAGCGCCCTCCCTCTTGAGCATATATCCATGAAAATTTAATATCTACTTCACTACGCAATAAAGATTGACCTTTACCCGAAGAGCTCATAACTGGCTTAATCAAACATGGAAAACCGATCTCTTTTACCATTTGTTCATATTCAAATTCGTTTTCAGCGAAACGGTAAGGTGAAGTGGGTAGTTTTAATTCTTCTGCAGCAAGACGACGAATCCCCTCACGATTCATTGTTAATTGCGTTGCTTTTGCTGTTGGAATAACAGTAAATCCTTCTTTTTCCAACTCAACTAATGTAGATGTGGAAATAGCTTCAATTTCTGGAACAATATAATCGGGATTTTCCACTTCAATGACTTTTCTTAGAGCATCCCCATCAAGCATATTAACAATATGATACCGATGAGCTACTTGCATTGCTGGCGCATTAGCGTATCGATCAACTGCAATAACTTCACAGCCAAAACGTTGTAATTCAATCGCCACTTCTTTAGCTAACTCTCCTGCACCACAAAGTAATACTTTTGTTGCAGTAGGTGATAAAGGAGTACCTAATTTAGCCATAATTCCCTCATACACAGTTAATCGTTATATCTCAAGAAATAAAAAATCGGGAAAATTATCCCGATTTTTTAATCAATATTAAGCTTGATAAGGATCACGTAAAATCATGGTTTCATTGCGATCCGGACCTGTTGAAATAATATCAATTGGTGTTTCGGTTAACTCTTCAATTCTTTTGATATAAGCTTTTGCTGCTTGTGGCAGTGCATCATAGCTTTTAATACCAAAAGTTGATTCGCTCCAACCTGGCATAGTTTCATAAACAGGTTTAACTAAGCTCCACTCTTCAGCGGCAGCTGGAGCATTTTTGATAACATCACCATTTGGTAATTGGTAACCGACACAAATTTTTACTTCTTTCAGCCCATCTAACACATCAAGCTTAGTTAAACAAAATCCTGAAACAGAATTAAGTTGTACCGCTTTACGCACAGCAACTGCATCAAGCCATCCAGTACGACGGCGACGACCTGTTGTTGCACCAAATTCATTACCTTGTTTACAAAGATACTCACCAACTTCATCAAATAGCTCGGTAGGGAATGGGCCTGCACCAACACGCGTAGAGTAAGCTTTAACAATACCTAACACATAGCCAACATAACGCGGACCAAAACCAGATCCCGTTGCCACACCACCAGCAGTAGTATTAGAAGAAGTTACAAAAGGATAAGTACCATGATCGATATCAAGTAATGTACCTTGTGCACCTTCGAACATAATTCTTTCGCCTTTTTTTCGTGCTTCTTCTAAAAGCGCAGGAATATCGGCAATCATAGCAACTAAAATATCAGCTATAGCTAATGTAGCATCTAAAACTTTTTGATAATCTACAGCTTCGGTTTTGTAATAATTGACTAATTGGAAATTATGATATTCCATCACATCTTTTAGTTTTTCAGCAAAAGCTTGACGATCACGTAAATCACCAACTCGAAGTCCACGGCGAGCAACTTTATCCTCATAAGCAGGACCAATACCACGCCCTGTTGTTCCAATAGCTTTATTGCCACGAGCTTTTTCTCGAGCTTGATCTAATGCAATATGGTAAGGCAAAATTAGAGGACATGATTCAGAGATAAGGAGCCTTTCCCTAACAGGAATTCCACTATTTTCTAACTCTTTCATCTCTTTCATCAAAGCGTCAGGACAAAGCACTACACCATTAGCAATAATGCTAATAACATCATTACGTAAAATTCCTGATGGAATTAAGTGTAATACTGTTTTTTCACCATTAATAACTAATGTATGACCTGCATTATGCCCGCCTTGATAGCGAACAACATACTTCGCTTTTTCCGTAAGTAAATCAACAACCTTACCTTTTCCTTCATCACCCCATTGTGTACCTAACACAACAACATTATTACTCATAGACTATTTACTCATTTTGTTAATTATCAGATTTTAATTTCATATATTTAAAAAATTCACTATCAGGGCTAATAACTACAATATCATTATCTGTAAAGCTTCGTTCATAAGTTTTTAGCCTCCGTATAAAGCTAAAAAACTCTATATCTTTACCAAAGGCATCAGCATAAAGTTTGATTGCATTCGCATCACCTTCACCACGAATAGAGCGAGATTGACGTTCAGCTTCAGATAATATTTTGGTTACTTCTAGTGTAGCCTCTGCTCGTATTTCATCAGCTCTTTTAACACCTTGAAAATGTTGATTTTGGAACACATTATTTCGTTCTGCTTTCATTTTCTCATAAATAGAATTAGACATTTCTTGAGGAAAATTAACTTTCTTTAAGCGAACATCAATAACTTCAATACCGAACGGTCTCATACTCGCTTGATTAACCTCTAAAGCTTTTTCATCTTTATTAGCTTGATTTTCAATCGAATTACTTTTATCCAATTCTTTAACCGTGCTATTTAAAATATCTTTTACACGGGTTACTATAGAATTATGAGAGTTATTATTCGTATCATTAACAACATCAATGATATTTAATTTTTCAATTTCTGTTCTTAAACAACCATTTGATCGAGCAAGCAACAAGTTCTCGATACTATTACCAGCAGCAATAGTTTCATAATATCGATTAAAATCAACAATCTTCCATTGTACAAAATAATCAACAACTAAATTTTTATTTTCACGTGTTCTAAATTTTTGTTCTTGACCGACATTATTAGGACTATTTGTTGTTTTGATTTTAGCATCAACAATTTTTACATTATCCATTCCTGGAAATTTAAAATGTAATCCAGGTTCAGATAATCCTATAATTTTATTAAACCGTAAAATTATTCCACAAGTACCTTCTTCAATAACATAAGCGCTAGAAAAAAACACACCAATCAAAATTAATACTATAGGAACCAATAATTTGCGCATGCTTTTCTCCTTATCTTCCCATAAACCGTGGAGTCCGCGTAGTCTCGCCAACTTTAATGGTGTTATTAGTGTTATTGTTATTTTCTTTTGATAATTCCGGCTTTGATTTAGGCTGTTCTTTTATTGTTTCAGACGAGCTCAGCATATTGGAATTATATTCACTATTTTGGTTTGATAACGTCATTGTTTGAGAATTTTTTTCACTCTTATTTTTTAATAGTACTTCTAACGGTAACACCATTAAATTTCCACTTTTATCATTCACTATAATCTTATTGGTTTTGGTTAATACTCTTTCCATAGTTTCAATATATAAATGTTCTTTAGTAATTTCTGGTGCTACTTTATATTGTGGTAAGATTTTTTCAAAACTAGCCACATCACCAGCAGCTTCAAGTTCTACTCTAACCTTATAAGCATTAGCATCAGCTAAAATTCCTGCTGAACGTTCTTCTGCTTGCTGAATTTTTTTCACCTTATCAGCTTCAGCTTGTTTGATTTCTCGCTCACTATCGTCTTGAGAATGAAGCGTTTTATTGTCATTACCTTTCACTTCATCTGGTAGACGAGCAACTTGAAAATTCAAATTAACAATATTAATACCCATATCATAGGGACTAATGATATTGACTAACTCATCTTTAGTACTATGTTCTAGAGCTGAACGTTCATCAGAGATTATCGCATCAATATTTGAACTTGCCACTACCGTTCTAAGGGCGCTATCGGCAGCTTGGCGCAAACTATCTTCTACATTAGTGACATTAAATAAATATTTTAAAGGATCGCTGACACTATATTGCACATTTATATCAACAAAAACCAAATTTTCACCAGCTGTAACAATAAGTCCCTTTTCGTTGAAATTTCGAATACCCTGTGTATCAACAATATACACTTTATCGATTAAAGTTGGCTTCCAATTTAGTCCTGGTTGAATGATTTCAGATTGAACTTGACCGAAGCGAGTAATTACACCACGTTGATTTTGGTTAATGGTATAAAATCCACTTCCTGCCCAAACTACAACAAGTAAAGCAATTATAGATATGATAATTTTAGTTGTACTCATCGGCAATTTAATTCCAGAGGAACCATTATTATTACCGAAATTATTTTTTTTTAATAATTTTTTAACTTTATCAAATAAACCATCAGATGAATGATTAGTTGGCTTTTTTTTATTATTCCCCCATGGGTCGTTATCTTGTCCGTTATTGCCGGGCTGATTCCACGCCATATTGTATATGCTCCATTTGATAATTAGTTGTTATTTTGCTTATTGATCAAGTATAACAGATCTGGTTCTTGTTTACAGAGGCGATTCCATTCTATAGAGGGAATTCTCACATCTAGATGAAAACTACCATCCTCATTAATAAATTCATTTTCTACCGCATTTAACTGATATAAACGACTTCTTAATCTTGCTAAATAAGCAGGTAAGTTTAAGTGGCAAACTTGTATTTGCTTAGCTAGCCTTTCTTTTAAAGCGATAAATAATTGATCTAATCCTAAACTATTTTGCGCTGAAATCCAAACACGAATTGGTATACCGTTTTCATCTCTATCAATACTTGGTTGTTTGCCTTCTATCAAGTCGATTTTATTCATAACAAGTAATGTTGGAAGTTCGTGCGCATCAATTTCGTGCAAAACTTCATCAACAGCATGCATATTATCTAATAAATTAGGATCTGCTGCATCAACAACATGTAATAACAATGCAGCTTGTTGAGTTTCTAATAACGTTGCTTTAAAAGCCGCGATTAAATCATGTGGCAAATGGCGAATAAAACCAACCGTGTCAGCTAAAACAACTTCACCTACATCATCAACAATAACTCGACGAAGTGTTGGATCGAGTGTAGCAAATAACTGATTAGCAGCATATACATCAGCATTTGTTAACGCATTAAATAATGTTGATTTACCTGCATTCGTGTAGCCAACAAAAGAGACTGTTGATAGATCTGCTTTATTTCTTGATTGACGATTTTGATTTCGCTGTTTTTCAACTTTAGCAAGTCTTGATAAAATTAATTGAATCCGTTGACGAATTAACCTTCTATCAGTTTCTAATTGAGTTTCACCTGGACCACGTAAACCTATCCCACCTTTTTGACGTTCTAAATGCGTCCAACCTCTAACTAAACGAGTCGAAAGATGTTTTAACTGTGCTAACTCGACCTGTAATTTACCTTCATGTGTTCTGGCTCTTTGAGCAAAAATATCAAGAATCAATCCAGTTCTATCAACAACACGACATTTGCACAATTGCTCTAGATTACGTTCTTGGGAGGGAGTTAATGAATGATTTACTAAAATAACAGAAGCATTGAGCTGTTTAACTTTTTCTGCTATTTCTTGAGCCTTACCTTCACCTACAAAATATTTGGTTTGAGGTGCTTTTCTTGAGGTTGTTACAATATCGAGAATATCTATTTGAGCCGAAGAAACTAAAATTTCAAACTCTTTAAGATCCTCGATATTGCTTTCTTGAGGGAAGAATACATGGACTAATAAGGCAGATTCACCGCCTTTATATCTCTCAAACAATCAGATTCTCCACTGAAATTCAGCTTTCGCTTTCCTCTTCGGCTTGAGATACCAATCCAGAAATAGGTCTAGATGGTACGACTGTCGAGATAGCATGTTTATATACCATTTGGCTTACAGTATTTTTTAACAAAATCACAAATTGATCAAATGACTCAATTTGCCCTTGTAATTTAATACCATTAACTAAATAGATTGAGACAGGAATATGCTCTCGACGAAGCAAATTTAAATAAGGATCTTGTAATGACTGCCCTTTTGACATGAGTTTATCCTTTAAAAATAATTATATTAAGATAAATACATTTATAAATAATTAATGTATTTTACATACTATTTCAGATACATCTTTAGTATCTACCAAAATAACATAAAAAAAGCTTCTCTTGAACCAATCAACTATAATTAATGCACAAATAACTAAAATTTTAACAAATTTAAACTAAAAAGGTAAAAAAAACACTAAATACTGACACTAATATACATAACTTTACCTACGAAAAAATTTACAATTGTATATTATTAAACCACTATAAAAATTATCACTTAAAATATGTTTCGGAATATTGAATCCATATTATCATTGTTTAACCACGTAATAGGTTGTTTCCAACCACGAAGCCATGTTATTTGTCGTTTAGCTAATTGACGAGTAGCGCAGATTCCTTTAAAAACCATTTCATCATAACTTGTATTACCATTTAAATACTCCCACATTTGACGATATCCAACACAACGCATAGAAGGTAAATTTAAATGTAAATCCGATCGCTGCATAAGTGCTCTGACTTCATTTTCAAATCCTTGATCCAACATCTGTAAAAAGCGTTGTTCAATACGTTCATGTAATTGCGAACGATCTTGCGGCATAATAGCAAATTGCATAATATCGTATGGTAATGTTTCGCCACTTTCTTGTGTAAGTTCAGTTAGACTTTTGCCTGAAATTAAATAAACCTCTAAAGCACGATTAAGCCGCTGAGGATCGTTAGGATGAATTCGTTCAGCTGAAATTGGATCGATCTTTTTTAGCTCTTCGTGAATCGCTTGCCAACCTAATTTATTAGCTTTTTCCTCTATTTGCTTACGAATTACGCTATCAGCAGCAGGAAGCGGTGAAAGCCCTTCAATTAAAGCCTTAAAATAGAGCATTGTCCCACCAACTAATAATGGAATTCGCCCTTTTTTTAGGGTTTTTTCAATTTCCACAATGGCATCATGTCTAAAATTAGCTGCCGAATAACTTTTTGCAGGATCACAAATATCAATCAATTTATGTGGATACTTTTGTTGCTCTTCTTTAGTCGGTTTTGCAGTACCAATGTCCATACCACGATAAATTAGAGCTGAATCGACGCTAATAATATCAATAGGATAACGATCATAAAGCGCCATAGCAAATGCCGTTTTACCAGATGCTGTTGGCCCCATTAACGAAATAATTTTTGGTTTATTCATGATAAATTGATTGAGTTAAAGATTGCATGTCAATTGGGTATAAAAATGAATCTTGTTGTAACAGATTAATATCCACTTGTTCTAATTGAGATAGTAACTGAATGGCTTTTACTACACTCCAGTTCATCGTAACACTATCATCATATTGATTAGCTAACCAAGCCGCTATTTGTGTTGGATCTAAAACTTCATTTTTTGAATCAGAAATAAAAGCAATTAAAGCGGGTAATAATTGTTGCCAATTGATAGTACGCAACATTTTAGGAACATTTTGCAAATACAGCTTTGCTTTATCAATATAAAAATCAAAACCTAAAAAATTTAGCTGCGGCTGATAAGAAGAAAGAATTTGCTGCTCTTTATTATTAACTGAAATTGTTAATGGTATAAGCAATTTTTCAGAATCTTGTGACAATAATTTAATCGCAACGACTTTTTGTTGAGCAATAGGTAACTTCATCAACATTAATTTTTGTTGATTATCTTCATTTTTTTCAAGCAATGCAATATCAGGTTGAATAATAGTTAACACCCGTCCAAATGTCACTAATGATGAATTATCAATCTTCTGTTGTAGTGATTGCAATGGTGAATATCGTTTAGGAAATAATGATTCAATAACCGCTTTTTGTGGTTCAGTTATTTCATTTTCTTCTACCGATAAAAATGGCTTTTTAGGCTCAAGTTGTGCAATATTTTGAGAAGGAGATTCAACGCTAACTAACTGACCATACAACGCATTTTCTTTAGCATAATTACTAGTTTTTTTGGGTAATTGGTTACTAGCTTGATAAGGCTTAGAAATCGTCTGTTGATTAAAGATATTTTCTCCAGCTGCTTGCCGATTAGGTGTTATTGTTACTTTTTCATCTGTTACAGATAAATCCGATTCAAGAGCCATAACTATAGCTTGATAAACGAAATCATGAACCAATCTTGCCTCATGAAAACGGACTTCATGTTTAGCAGGGTGAACATTAACATCAACTTGTTTTGGATCTATTTGTAAAAACACCACATAACTTTGTTGTTCATTCTCACGTCTTATATAGGCTTGTCGTAATGCATGATTAAGTAATTTATCTTTGATAACTCGACCATTAACATAAAAATATTGCAAATTACTAACTTCACTACTTGTTACCCAACCTTGAATGAACAAATCATCATGTTGCCAATCTAATTTGACTGCTTTTTGCATAAATACTCGACCACATACCAATTCTACCCTTTTTTCAAGGGTAGATGAACGGTACTGCTTAACAAGTTTACTATTATGCTGCAAATTAAAAGTAACATCAGGACGTGCAAGCGCAATACGCCGAACAAATTCCTCAATATGCATAAATTCGGTTTTTTCTGTTTTTAAAAAACGGCGTCTTGCAGGCGTATTGTAAAACAAATCAAGTACTTCAACAGTCGAGCCAACAGGATGTGCAGCAGGTTTAATCACCGGCTCCATATCCCGTCCTTCAGCATAAACTTGCCAAGCTTCAGTTTGTTCTGCTGTGCGTGAAGTTAATGTCAATCTTGCAACTGAACTTATACTCGCCAACGCCTCACCACGAAATCCAAGGCTAATAATAGAATCTAAATCATCTAACTTGCTGATTTTACTTGTCGCATGACGAGCAAGCGCCAGTGCTAATTCATCTTTAGCAATACCGCAACCATTATCTCGAATACGAATTAATTTACAGCCGCCTTGCTCAAGATCAATATCAATTTGAGTACTGCCCGCATCAAGGCTATTTTCAACCAACTCTTTAATGACTGATGCTGGACGTTCTACCACCTCACCAGCAGCAATTTGATTCGCTAATTGAGGAGAAAGAATATGAATTGTCATTAATGCTGTTCTCCAAACTTTGGATTTTGTTTAACGTAATTTTTTATACCTTGATAAATAGCTTTAGCAATCTTATTTTGATGAGCATTACTACTTAGTAAGCGTTCTTCACCTTCGTTAGAGATAAAACCAACTTCAACTAAAATTGATGGAATATCTGGTGAACGTAATACCCCTAAGCTTGCATGTTCTGGAGCAGATTTATGTAGCTTTGTTATCCCTTTCATTTCTTTTAATACTTGTTTTGCTAACTCATACCCCACTCGTTGAGAATAAGAAAATTGGAGATCTAATACAGCTTGACTTAAATGAGGATCATGATCATCGCTAAGCGCATCACCTGCCCCACCAAGTAATTGTGACTGTTTTTCATCTTGTTCAAGCCAACGGCCAAGTTCTGTGTCAGCTCGCTTAGTTGACAATACCCAGATCGAAGCACCAGTTGCATTCCGATTTGGTGCAGCATCGGCGTGAACTGAAACTAACAAATTAGCTTTATTTTTTCTAGCGATTTCAGAGCGTTGTGAAACAGAAATAAAATTATCACTACTACGGGTTAATATCCCTTTAAAATTAGGATCTTTATTTAGTAAATTGGTAAGTTTTTTAGCAATAGAAAGCGTAACTGTTTTTTCATATAACTTATTTTTCCCTATTGCGCCGGAATCTTTACCACCATGCCCTGCATCAACGGCAATCACAACTTTAGCTGCATAGGCAGAACTACAAAGCAGTAATAAGATAAAAAAAGTGAATAGTTTTTTCATTGTCTTTATATTGTTTATTTCAATTATGATAGATTAATAATCTCACTGCCTTTTTCGCTTATTGCCTGAACGCAAGCAGTACGTTCAAGCGCCAAATAAGTCAAATGAATTTCAAGATCAGCGCTTGGCAAGATCCCATTTGCTTGCTGTGGCCACTCAATCAAACAAATTGATCGCGAAGAAAAATATTCACGAATCCCCATAAACTCTAACTCTTCTGGATCGCAAAGCCGATATAAATCAAAATGGTAAACTGAAAAATCATCAAATTGGTAGGGCTCAACTAATGTATAAGTTGGACTTTTTACGTTACCTACATGACCTAATTGTTGCAAAAAACCGCGACTAAAAGTTGTTTTACCTGCACCAAGATCGCCAATTAAATAGATAATAATTGTATCATCATGTTTAGACAAATAGTTTAAACACAATTTGGCAAGTTTACTGCCAAACAAAATCGTTTGTTGCTCATTGCTTAAAATAACTGATTTCATGATGAATTCTTTGCTCAATAAATGGTTCTTATTATATACTAATAACATCAAAGATGTACTAACCAAAATGAGCTTGATTTTGTAAAAAAGTTTCAGGTAACTATACGTTTCAGTATAAAAAGTGAAAATAATGCTACATACTATATCAACAGCAAACCAATCAGCCATAAATCCACAATTAATATCAGCTCAAGATGTTGTATTGTTCTGGCAAAATGGCGTTATTCTGGCTATACAAAATAATCCATTATTAAATGATATTATAAAAAAAACTAAACACTGTTACGTCATCAACAGCGATATAGAGGCTCGAGGAATAAGCAAAATTATTGATTCAAGGCTTAAAATTATCAATATGCAACAAGTTGTTGAACTTACAACTAACCATTTTCCACAAATGAACTGGGAATAACCATAGGGCATAATGCTACCCAGTTTTAAAAAGCACGAATCATGCAAATTTGCAAAACCTAAAACCTAAGTTTAATATAAATCTCAATTGAACTCAGCTTGTATTCAAATTTATGGCTAATTTATTAACGCTATCGGAAATCAATAATTATTTAAAAAATGGTGAAGTGATTGCTTACCCTACCGAGGCCGTTTTCGGTCTAGGGTGTGATCCTGATTGTGAATTAGCCGTATTAAAACTGTTACAACTAAAACAGCGTTCAGTAGATAAAGGTTTAATTTTAATTGCTAGCCATTACCAACAATTGACTCCTTATGTAGATGAATTAGCTATTACCAATGAACAAAAACAGTTAGCACTTACTAGTTGGCCAGGTCCTATTACTTGGGTTTTTCCTAAAAATAAAAAAACACCTTATTTTTTGACTGGTAAATTCGACACCATAGCAGTACGAGTCACCAATCACCCTTTAGTTTGTAAACTATGCGATCTTTATGGCAAACCAATAGTTTCAACCAGTGCTAATTTATCGAGTTATCCTCCTTGTAAAACAGCCATCGAAGTAGCCAAACAATTTGGCCAAAATTTTCCAATTTTAGCAGGCAAAGCAGGTAATAGATTGCAGCCATCTCAAATCAGAGATATTCAAACAGGTAACATTATTCGACAAGGATAGATATATGCAAAATTTATATATTGGTGTAATGTCGGGAACCAGCATGGATGGAATAGATATTGCTATGGTTAATATTACCGAAAAAAATGTCACATCAATAGCTAGTAGTTGCTACCCAATGCCCACCAACTTAAAACAGCAACTATTAACATTATGTGAAACAAAGCAAACCACATTACAAAATTTGGGTGAATTAGACCATCAACTTGGTGAATTATTTGCCGATAGTATCAATCAATTTTTAAAAGACAATAAAATTGATAAACAACAAATAAAAGCAATTGGTTGCCACGGACAAACTATTTACCATGCACCAAACGGTAAAAATCCATTCACCTTACAAATTGCCGATGCCAATATTATCGCAGCAAAAACAAGCATAACCACCATAGCTGATTTTCGTCGAAAAGATATGGCTTATGGCGGGCAAGGAGCACCACTGGTACCCGCTTTTCATAAAGCGGTGCTACAAGATCCACAAATTAATCGTGTAGTATTGAATATAGGAGGAATTAGTAACATTTCAGTATTAATTCCTAACCATACTGTTATTGGTTACGATACAGGTCCAGGAAACGTACTGCTTGATTGCTGGATAAATCAAAACCTAGGTAAAAGCTATGATAAAAATGGACTGTGGGCAAAAACAGGAAAAGTTAATCAAGACTTATTGAATAAATTATTTGATGAAGATTATTTCAAAATACCAGCACCTAAAAGTACAGGGAGAGAGTTATTTAATTTACCATGGTTACATAAAAAATTAATAGGGACGGATTTTAAAGCAGAAGATATTCAAGCAACGCTCGTTGAATTAACCTCTTTATCAATTGCAAATGAGATCAACAAATTATCCATATTAAAAAAATTACCTTGCGAGCTTTTAGTCTGTGGCGGAGGTGCTAAAAATCCACTTATTATGCAAAGATTATCAGCATTATTACCATCATGGTCAGTATTAACAACCGATACAAAAGGTATAAATGGAGACGATATGGAGGCAATAGCCTTTGCTTGGCTTGCTTATTGCCGAATCAACAATATTCCATCAAATATTCCAGAGGTAACTGGCGCAAGCCAAGCTGTGTGTTTGGGGGTTATTTATAAATAAACTAAAAAATATATAAATATCGATCAAATCAACCCAAATTTTTGTAACGCTTTAGCAATACCATCATTATTATTAGTATCTGTAACAAACTCGGCTTTTGCTTTTAATTCATCAACTGCATTACCCATAGCAATAGGATGATCAACGGTTAGGAACATTTCAAAATCATTCATACCATCACCAAATGCATAAGTTGGCACATCGGTAAACCCTTTATTTTTTAATAACTGAGTAATACCATAACCTTTAGAGCCACCATGATTAAAAACATCAACACAGTAAGGGGTATTACGAATAAAGGTTAGTTCAGGGAAAACATCTCGATAAAGCTCTTCTCCAGATTCACAAAGTAATAAAAGCATCTGGATAGGTGATTTTAAATAAACCTGATCATCAACAGGAGGAACTGGTTGCTTAAGATAATGATAAAACTTCTCGGCTGGTTGACTATACTCAGATATACACATCATTTCATCATTATAAAAAGATAAAGGAATATTCGTTTCTTGCTTAGAATACCGATGTATTTTTATTATTACATCTTTATCAATATTATTAGTAAAAACCTTTTCGCCTTTGTATAAAACAACTTGCCCATTCATACCGATAATTGAATCAATTTGAGTCTTTTGCATTAAATCAGCAACTTCACAAGGTGTTCGACCAGTTGCTATCACTGGAATAACATTATTATGTTTTAATTTTTTTATAGCATCAAGGGAACTGGACAAAACATCAATTTGACTATTAAACAATGTTCCATCTAAATCAAAAAAAACAATAGCTTCAGGTTTATGACTCATATTACAAATCCAAAATATTTTTAATAAAAGGAATAGTTAGCTTTCGTTGTTGTGCTAACGTTGCTACTTCAAACTTTTCTAATAAAGAAAATAATGTACGCATATCGCGATTAACACGTTTTAATAAAAATAACCCAACATCTGTTGATAGTTCAAATCCACTTAATTGCGCTCTCAATTGCAAAGCTTTAAGCTTGTCATCATCGCTAAGTTCTTTTAATTGATAAACCTGCCCCCAAGATAATCTAGAAACTAAATCAGGCAATATAAAAGAAATTTGTTTAGGTGGCGCATTTGCGGTTATCAATAATTTACTCACATTTTTTTCTGTCAAACGATTAAATAAATCGAAAATAGCCTCTTCCCAATCTCTATGACCTGCTATTGCATCAATATCATCTAGACAGACTAAATCATAATTTTCTAATCCCTGTAAAATTTCAGGTACCAAATGGTAATGCTGTTTTAATGGAATATAACTAGCTAATTTATTTTGGCTTGACGCATGTAAAAGGTGAGTTCGGCCTGCAACGCTAGCCGCCCATATATAAAAGACATTAAATCCCTCTTTACCTAACAAGGTTTGCAATGAATCAAACAATAACCGATTATTACCTACATAAAAACTATCAAAAGTTTCATTATTAGATAATGGAAAAGGCAAAGGTAACTGTGAAAGAGTAATAAAGTAACCTCACAATACAAATAAAATCATATTAAGTATAAATTTGCTTTTATAAAAATCAATCACTTTTATACAAAAAGACAAACAGATAACAGTTAATAAAAAAATAAAACAAAAAACAATAAAACGATCAAAAAGTGTTGTTTAAAATAAAAACAACAAAAAGTTAAAAATCAAGCGATCAAACTTAATTTTTGTGGATAACTCTGTTAAAAATTAGGATAACAAGCTGTTATGATCGCACTAACAACTTAAAAATAGAAAACAGTTGTGGATAAAAATAATAGTTATACACAAGTTTAAACAAAAAAAGATCCGATCAATTAACAGAATGAACAGATCGATAAGATCCTATAAAATAATCACAAAAAAGAGTTATCAACAAAAAGGATCCGATCTAATAATAATAAAAATAAAAAGATCATCTAAAAGATCTTATTTTATTTAGAACGCGATCCTAATAGATCATTTGACGTAACCAAAAAGATGAGTAAAATCTCCTACCCTGAATAAATCAAATCTCCCGATCTAAATTAGCGATCATCTATACACAAAAAAATACGAGGCTTTTTATGTTTTATCCAGATCTTTATGATGTCATCATTGTTGGTGGCGGTCATGCAGGAACAGAAGCAGCAATGGCATCAGCAAGAATGGGGCGAAAAACACTACTTTTAACCCATAATATCAATACATTAGGACAAATGTCTTGTAATCCTGCCATTGGTGGTATAGGTAAAGGTCATTTGGTAAAAGAAATTGATGCAATGGGTGGCTTAATGGCACACGCTATCGATCATGCTGGGATCCAATTTAGGATCTTAAATAGCAGTAAAGGACCTGCAGTTAGGGCTACAAGAGCACAAGCAGATCGATCACTATATTGCAAAGTGATCCGAACTACACTTGAAAATCAAGAAAATTTAATGCTTTTTCAACAATCTGTTGAAGATGTGATCATCGAAAACGATCAGATCGTAGGTGTAAAAACCCAAATGGGAGTATGCTTTAAAGCTAAAACAGTCGTATTAACAACAGGTACCTTTTTAGACGGAAAGATCCATATAGGACTTAATAATTATAGTGGTGGACGTACAGGCGATCCTGCTTCGATCGGCTTATCAAAATCACTTCATCAATATCCATTTAGAATGGGACGATTAAAAACTGGTACACCACCACGAATTGATGCTAGAACAATTGATTTTTCAAAATTAGGTACACAATATGGTGATGATCCTGTTCCTGTATTCTCATTTTTAGGTAATGCAAACGAACATCCTAAACAAATTCCTTGCTATATAACAAGCACTAACGAAACAACGCACGAGATAATCCGAAATAGTTTAGATCGTAGTCCCATGTATACAGGTGTTATAGAAGGAGTTGGCCCAAGATACTGCCCATCTATTGAAGACAAAATTATGCGTTTTGCGGATCGTAATTCTCATCAGATCTATTTAGAGCCTGAAGGATTAGATAGCAACGAAATATATCCAAACGGGATCTCAACAAGTTTACCATTTGATACACAATTAGCATTTGTACGCAGTATGAAAGGATTAGAAAATGCTAATATTGTCAGACCAGGTTATGCGATCGAATATGATTATTTTGATCCAAGGGATCTTAAGCCAACACTTGAAAGTAAAGTTATCAAAGGTCTCTTTTTAGCAGGACAGATCAACGGAACAACTGGCTATGAAGAAGCCGCAGCTCAAGGAATGCTTGCTGGTTTAAATGCAGCACGTTTTGCATATGATCAAGATCAATGGTATCCAAGCCGTGATCAAGCCTATTTAGGGGTATTAGTTGATGATCTTTGTACTCTTGGTACTAACGAACCTTATCGCATGTTTACCTCGCGTGCTGAATATCGTTTAATGTTACGTGAAGACAATGCTGATATTCGCTTAACTGAGATTGGCCGCAAGCTAGGTATGGTTGATGATTATCGCTGGCAACGTTTTAACGAAAAATTTGAAGCTATTGAACAAGAAAGAGCAAGATTACGTGATATATGGGTACATCCTCATATTGAAAGCATTGACGAAGTAAATGCCGTGTTAAGTGCTAATTTGACTAAAGAAGCCAATGGAGAAGAGTTACTTAAGCGACCTGAAATGAGTTATAACACATTGAAATCGCTTTCATTATTTGCTCCTGGATTGTCCGACGCACAGGCTGCGGAACAGGTTGAAATTCAAGTTAAATATGATGGATATATAAAACTGCAAATAGAAGAAATTGAACGTCAAAAACGCAATGAAGAAACGCTTATTCCTGAGCATATTGATTATGCTGAAATATCGGGTTTATCGAACGAAGTTGTGGCTAAATTAAAACAACATAAACCTATTTCAATAGGACAAGCTTCGCGTATATCAGGAATTACTCCTGCTGCGATTTCAATGTTACTAGTTTATTTAAAAAAGAAAAATTATGTTAAAAAAGAAACTCATTAATCTAATAGATCAAACGGATCTTTTGATCTCAGAATCACAAATAGATCAATTGATCCATTATGTTGAAATGCTTAACAAATGGAATAAGACTTACAACTTAACAGCTGTACGAGATCCTAATGAAATGTTAATCAAACATATCATGGATAGTTTAGTTGTATCGCCCTATTTAACTGGCAAAACTTTTATTGATGTTGGAACTGGTCCTGGTTTACCAGGTATTCCATTAGCGATTATTAACCCCGATAAACAATTTGATTTGGTTGATAGTTTAGGTAAGCGTATTCGCTTTTTAAAGCAAGTACAGTTTGAATTAAAGCTAACTAATATAAACCCAATACAAAGCCGAATAGAAGAGTATAATGATAAAAAGTTTGATGGAGTTATTAGCCGAGCATTTGCTTCATTGCAAGACATGCTTAATTGGTGTAAACATCTTCCTAATGAACAAGGATTTTTTTATGCTTTAAAAGGAAGCGATATAGATCCTATTGCTGATGGTTTTACACTTAAACAAAATATAAAATTGACTATACCAGAATTAGATGCTGAAAGGTGTTTAATTATTATACAATAGTTTTTGTAATTAAATACAAGCTGTTCTGAAACTTTTTATAAATTTAATTCTTGCGTTTTTTCAGATAATCTTTAATACCATCAACAATTGATTTAGATACTTGATTTTGGAATGAAACAGTCTTTAATTTTTTTTCTTCAGTAATATTACTAATAAAGGCTGTTTCGACTAAAACAGATGGAATATCGGGTGCTTTTAACACCGCAAAACCTGCTTTTTCAAGTGATGGTTTATGTAACTTATTGACTCTTTTCATTCGATTTAAAATAGCATTACCAAGTAATACACCATTATTTAATGTTGTTTTTTGAACTAAATCTAAAATGGTATTATCTAAATATTTATCGCCACTACGGCTAACACCGCCTATTTGATCTGCTTCATTTTGAGTTTGGGCCAAATAACTGGCTGCAGAACTACTTGCTCCACCTGTTGATAATGCAAACACAGATGAACCACCGACAGAACGATTAGCAAAAGCATCTGCATGAATAGAAATAAATAGATCTGCATGGAGTGAACGAGCTTTAGCAACTCGTACTTTTAATGGGATAAAAACATCTTCATTACGGGTCATGTAGACTTTTATATTCGGTTCTTTCTTAAGTAAATTATAAGTACGACGTGCAATTTGCAAAACAATATCTTTTTCACGTGTTTTATTGTAGCCAATAGCGCCAGGATCTTCTCCACCGTGTCCAGGATCAAGCACGACAATAACGGGAGCATTTTTACTCTTATTGGTTGGTGTTTTTATACCAGATTGCTTTTTATTGAGATCACCTTTTTTATATTCTTCTAAAAGCGCAAGTAAAGGGTCATCATCTGTGCTTGAAGCTGGTTTAGATGGATAAAGATCCATAACTAAACGATGTTTGAATTTTGCTATCGGCGATAAGGTAAAAGTATTCGGTTGAACACCTTGTTTTAATTCGACCAAAATTCTAACTGTCTTTGGATCTCGTTGAACAACGCGTATAGATTTAATATAAGGGTCGTGTTTTAATACTTTCGATGAGATATTTTTTAAAATTGGATTTAGATTAACATTGTTAATATCAATAGCGATCCTATTAGGATTACTTAATAAAAAGTGCTTATATTTTAATCTAATATTTGATTCTAAAGTAATTCTTGTATAAGTTGATGAAGGCCAAACACGCACAGCAATAACTTGCGCCATTGCTGCGGCAAAGCCTACACGAGTGACGGATAACAAACATGTAGCAATAATACCTTTTATTAATAGGCGCTTTGTTGGGCTAAATGTTTTTTTCATACCTTAAAAACTTTATTTATTATCAAAATTAGTTGCTGATAATAGCATAAACTAAAGGGATATTAAAAAGAATGATTATCATAATCGACAGTTATTTTTGTAAATAGTCTGTTCTAAATTATCAATCAATTTTTATAATAAAAAAGATTATAAAATTAAATAATAAAAACAACCTTGTTTTGAGTTGTCATTTTTATTTTGTTATAGACCCTATAATAACAAAAGATTACAATATAGCACGCTAAAATCGCGGATTTAAACCCGTTTTCATTTTAACAATTAAATTATAGCTGAGTTATTGATGAGCAAAAAACTACATATCAAAACTTGGGGCTGTCAAATGAATGAGTATGACTCAACAAAAATGGCAGATCTCCTTGAATCTACCCACGGTTTAACTTTAACTGAAAATGCCGAAGAAGCAGATATTTTATTACTTAATACTTGCTCTATTCGAGAAAAGGCCCAAGAAAAAGTCTTTCATCAATTAGGACGTTGGAAGAATCTTAAAAAAAATAACCCAAATATCATTATTGGTGTAGGGGGATGTGTTGCTTCACAAGAAGGCGCCCACATTCGCAAACGAGCACCATTTGTGGATATTATTTTTGGACCTCAGACCTTTCACCGATTACCAGAAATGATTGAGCAAGTTAGAAGTGGTAAAGGTAATAATGTGGTTGATGTAAGCTTTCCTGAAATAGAAAAATTTGATCGCCTACCAGAACCTCGTAGTGAAGGCCCAACTGCATTTGTTTCAATTATGGAAGGATGTAATAAATATTGTACTTATTGCGTAGTTCCTTACACTCGAGGTGAAGAAGTTAGTCGACCTTGTGATGATGTTATTTATGAAATAGCTCAGCTTGCTGAGCAAGGTGTACGTGAAGTCAATCTATTAGGTCAAAATGTAAATGCATATCGTGGACCGACATTCGATGGTGATATCTGTTCCTTTGCTGAATTACTACACTTAGTTGCAGCCATTGATGGTATAGATCGTATTCGTTTTACAACTAGCCATCCAATCGAATTTACAGATGATATTATTGATGTTTATCGTGACACACCAGAACTAGTAAATTTTTTACATTTACCAGTACAAAGTGGATCAGATCGTGTATTAAACTTAATGAAACGTACGCATACTGCACTTGAATATAAATCAATTATTCGAAAACTACGCAAAGTACGACCAGATATTCAAATTAGCTCCGATTTTATTGTTGGTTTTCCAGGTGAAACACAAGAAGACTTTGAACAAACCATGAAGTTAATTGCTGATGTTAATTTTGATTTAAGTTACAGTTTTGTCTATTCAGCACGTCCAGGTACGCCAGCTGCTGAAATGGAAGATAATGTTTCGGAAGAAGAAAAAAAACAAAGACTATACATTCTTCAAGAGCGAATTAACCAACAAGCTATGCAATTTAGCCGTCGTATGTTAAATACCGTGCAACGCATTTTGGTTGAAGGTCCATCCAAAAAAGATCTTATGGAATTAACAGGCCGAACTGAAAATAATAGAATTGTTAACTTTGAAGGTCGCCCTGAAATGATTGGTAAATTTGTTGATGTTGAAATTACCGATGTTTATCCAAATTCATTGCGTGGCAAAGTAGTTAGAACTGAAGATGAAATGGATCTACGCGTAAGCGAATCACCAATGTCAGTTATATCTCGAACCCGAAAGGAAAATGATTTAGGTGTTGGTATTTATCAACCATAAAAACAAAACGTAAAATATTAAGTTATTTATTTTAAATAGAAATTAAAAAGTTATTAAATAAGAAAATAGGAAAGAAAAAATGTTTATTATTTTTGGTACTCGTGGAAGAGAAGTCAACGAACGTGGTGGACAATTTAATTGTCCTAATTGTTGCTCACAACAAAATATTACTACTGACGAAAAACAACAGAAATACACACAAATAAAAGTAGCAAAATATTTTACATTATTTTTTATTCCTATTTTTAGTTACTCTACCTTAGGTCGTTATATAAAATGTAATCAATGCAATAACGATTATAACGAAAATGTGCTCGACTATGTACCGCCAACATTTGAAGAACAAATAGCTTCATATGTTGAACAAGAGTTAAAAAGTGGAACACCTATTTCAATGTTGGTTAATAAATTGAAATCACAAGGATTTGATGAAAATCAATCAACAAGTGCAGTAAATAATGTTGTTAACGGAAATATAGTTTCTTGTCATCAATGTAAAATGGATTTTATAAAAGGCGTTGAAAAATGTTCTTTATGTGAACAGCGTCTGAGCAATTAAAATTAATTGAATAGAGGTTTTATTTTTGAATATTACAACACAAGAAACCATACTTGAGCCCGCTGATAATCAGCGGCTTAATAGTCTTTGTGGTCCTTATAATGACAATATAAAACAGTTAGAACGTCGGCTTGGTATTGAAATTAATCATCGAGGTAATTTATTTTCAATAACTGGTGATGATATTTGTGTTCGAGCGACTATTGATATTTTGCAATCTCTTTATAAACAAACCAAAATCAAAGACAAAATAATTGATATTGAACCAGAACAAATTCATTTAGCTATCAAAGAGACAGGTGCGCTTGAAAAAGTGAGTGAACACTTACCTAGTTATGTTGATCATCAAGCCGGAAAGCTAGTGATGATAAAAACTAAGCGAGGTATAATCAAACCCCGAACAGCGAACCAAGCACAATACATAGCTCATGTTTTGGATTACGACATTTCTTTTGGTATAGGGCCTGCTGGAACAGGTAAAACTTATTTAGCGGTAGCCGCTGCAGTTGATGCGCTCGAAAAACAACAGATTCGTCGTATTGTACTAACTCGACCAGCAGTCGAAGCTGGTGAAAAACTTGGCTTTTTACCAGGCGATTTAAGCCAAAAAGTGGATCCTTACTTACGTCCACTTTATGATGCTTTATTTGAAATGTTAGGTTTTGAAAAAGTCGAAAAATTAATTGAAAAAAGTGTGATTGAAGTGGCGCCACTCGCTTATATGCGTGGACGAACATTAAATGATGCATTTATTATTCTTGATGAAAGCCAAAATACAACGATTGAACAAATGAAAATGTTTTTAACTCGAATTGGCTTTAATTCGAAAGCGGTAATAACAGGTGATATTACTCAAATCGATTTACCGCGTAATCAAAAATCTGGGTTACGTCATGCAATAGAAGTATTAAGCCAAGTTGATGAAATTAGTTTTAATTTTTTTAATAGTGAAGATGTCGTGCGCCACCCAGTAGTTGCTAGAATTGTTAATGCTTACGAAAAATGGGAAGAACAGCAACATATGCAACATAAGTTGCAGCATACAGAAAGAAGTATTTAGAGGAGTACTATTATCTCTATCTCAAGTAAAAAAAAGAAAACTAAGATTCGAGATCATTCCGCGGAAGCAAATTTGTTTTTACGCCGAGCACTGTTTTCTTTTATTGTCATTATTATTTTAATTATCATATTGATTGCAAACTTAGCTGGTTTACAGATTTTGAATTATAGCTATTACACTACTAAATCTAATGATAATCGTATTGAAATTATTCCTATTCCACCTAATCGTGGCATGATTTATGATCGTAATGGTACGCCATTAGCGATTAATAATATTACATATCAATTAAATATCATTCCCGATAAAACTAAAAACCTCAATGAACAATTTGAGCAATTAAAAAAAATTGTTGATTTGACAGATGAAGATATTGAAACATTTCAAAAAGAACGACGCAATTATAGAGCTCATCGTCCAGTACCGCTAAAAGAAAATTTAACCGAAAAACAAATAGCTCGTTTTGTTGTAGATCAACATCGTTTTCCGTTTGTTTCTATTGTAGGTATACAGCATCGTTATTACCCTTATGGATCATCACTGACCCATATTCTTGGCTATATCTCTAAAATTAATAGCCAAGATAAACAGCGATTAGAAGATGAAAATAAAGCGAGTGATTATGTGGCAACTTTTAATATTGGTAAAATGGGGATAGAAAAGTACTACGAAGACGTATTACACGGAACCCCTGGCTATGAAAAGGTTGAAGTTAACAGCCGAGGTAGAATTGTACGCCAGCTAAATCAACATCCACCACAAGCAGGTGAGGATATCTATTTATCTATTAACCTAAAATTACAGCTTTATATAGAGCAATTACTGGCTGGACGTAAAGCGGCAGTGGTAGCTATTGACCCTAATAATGGTGAAATTTTATCCTTGGTTTCTAGCCCAAGTTATGATTCCAACTCTTTTGTTGGTGGTATATCAAGCACTAAATATAGCGAATTACTCAAAGATCCTAGTAAACCACTTTTTAATCGAGCTTTATTAGGCGCTTATCCACCAGCTTCAACAGTTAAGCCTTTTATTTCCATAGCGGCCTTAAGTGAAGGAGTGATCACACCAAAAAGCGTGGTTAATGATCCTGGTTGGTGGCAATTACCTGGTACTGAACGGCGTTATCGTGATTGGTTAAAATGGGGACACGGTCGAGTTGATGTATTAAGGGCGATTGAAGAATCAGTTGATACCTACTTTTATCAAGTTGCTTATGATATGGGCATTGACCACCTAAATTTGTGGATGACTAAATTTGGTTATGGTGAACGAACAGGTATAGATATTTCACCAAACGAAGAAACACGAGCAGTTATGCCTAGTCGTGAATGGAAAATCAAACGCCATAAAAAATCTTGGTTGCAAGGCGATACTATACCAGTTGGTATCGGTCAAGGTTATTGGACAGCAACACCTATCCAAATGGCAAAAGCATTAACTACGTTAATTAATAATGGTAAAACTTATACTCCGCATTTTTTATTATATAAAAAGAGCGATATTTTAAATTCAGATGAACATCAACCAACAATTAATCCTGAAAAATACATAGAAGATAATAGTTTAGTTAATGTTAAATCAATTTATTGGGATTTAGCTAAAGAAGGTATGCATCGTGTCATGTTTGGATCACGAGGAACGGCACGTAAAATTTATGCAGATGCAAAATATCAAGCGGCTGGCAAATCAGGTACCGCACAAGTTTATGGCTTAAAACAAGATGAAGTTTATAACGCTCATAAGATCCCTGAACATTTACGCGATCATGCGTTATTTATTGCTTATGCTCCTTACGATAATCCAAAAATTGCCTTGGCCATTGTTTTAGAAAATGGCGGTGGCGGAAGCTCAAACGGCGGTGCAGTAGCTCGTAAAATATTAGATTTTTATCTTCTTGGAAATAACTCAACAGAGCTAGATGATCCATCACCAAATACAGGAGCTGAAGATTAATAATGAATAATAGTAAAAAATCTTTTTGGCAAAAAATACATATTGATCCCTTATTTTTTTTATTTATTACTTTATTGCTAGGTTATAGTCTTTATATACTTTGGAGTGCTAGTGGGCAAAATATTGATATGATGCAAAAGCGAGTAATACAAATATTACTTGGCTATACTGTAATGATTACGCTGGCACAATTTTCGCCCAGAACCTATGAAAAATGGTCACCATATCTGTATGTTGTTTGCATTATCATCCTATTATTAGTAGATATTTTTGGATATACCAGTAAAGGCGCACAACGCTGGTTAGATTTAGGTATTTTGCGATTTCAACCTTCTGAAATAGCCAAAATAGCCGTACCATTAATGGTTGCAAAGTTCATTCATCGTGATGGATGCCCACCGCCATTAAAAACCACATTACAAACACTTGGTATAATTGGAGTGCCTACATTACTTGTTGCTATGCAACCAGATCTGGGCACAGCAATATTGATTATTATGTCAGGAATTTTTATTATTTTTTTAGCAGGCATTAATTGGCGCTATATTCTTATTGCATTAATTTTAATTGCTATATTTTTACCAATTATGTGGTTCTTTTTAATGCATGATTATCAACAAAAACGCGTATTGATGCTAATAAATCCTGAGCTTGATCCAAATGGAGCTGGTTATCATATTATTCAATCTAAAACAGCAATTGGATCGGGTGGTATATGGGGCAAAGGCTGGCTTGAAGGTACGCAATCGCAACTTGAATTTTTACCAGAGCGACACACCGATTTTATCTTTTCAGTTATAGCTGAAGAGTTTGGTTTTATTGGTTCGATTATTTTGTTAATTCTATTTTTATGCTTAATTGTGCGTGGACTTATTATTGCAGCTCAAGCACAAACAACATTTGGACGAATTTTATCGGGTGGACTAATTTTAGTATTTTTTATTTATGCATTTATTAATATTGGTATGGTCAGTGGAATCTTACCAGTAGTTGGTGTACCATTACCTCTAATAAGTTATGGTGGCTCATCTTTAGTCGTATTAATGGCAAGTTTTGGCATTATGATGTCTATTCACACACATCGATATATGTTGTCTAAAAATATTTAACGGAATTGAAATAAATGAAAAAGAAATTTAAATTATCTTTTGCTTTGTTTGCGCTTGCAATTTGTTCATCAGCATCGGCTGAAATGGCTTTTCCTATCCCAGCTATTCCACAATTAGATGCTGAATCTTATATTTTAATCGATGCAAAATCAGGCGAAATTTTGGCACAATATAATGCAGAACAACAGCGTGACCCAGCTAGCCTAACCAAAATGATGACCAGTTATGTGGTTGGTCAAGCACTACGCTCAGGACGCATAAAAAATGATGATATGGTTGTAGTAAGTAAAGATGCATGGGCAACGGGCAACCCTATTTTAAAAGGGTCATCATTGATGTTTTTAGAAGTGGGTAAAACAGTATCAGTATCTGATCTTAATAAAGGTATTATCATCCAATCTGGTAACGATGCTTGTATTGCAATGGCAGAACATGTTGCAGGAAGCCAAGGTGCATTTGTTAACCTAATGAATGATTATGCAAAAAAAATTGGACTAAACCATACCCATTTTGAAACTGTTCATGGGCTTGATGCGCCAGGGCAATACACAACAGCTAAAGACATGGCTTTTTTAGGGCAAGCATTGATTCGTGATTTACCAGAAGAATATTCAATTTATAAACAAAAAGAATTTACCTATACCCTATCAAAACCACAACTTAATCGAAATGGACTACTTTGGGATACCACATTAAACGTTGATGGAATTAAAACAGGACATACCAATGCTGCTGGCTATAACTTAGTTGCTTCAGCGGTTGATGGCAATACCCGTTTAATTTCAGCGGTACTAGGTGGACGAACCTTTAAAGGGCGTGAAGAAGAAAGTAAAAAACTACTAGTATGGGGATTCCGCTTTTTTGAAACTGCAAATCCTGTAAAAGCTGATACGCCATTAGCAACAGAAACGATTTGGTATGGTGATAAAAATAAAATTCAATTAGGTGCAACTAATGGCGCTTATATCACAGTACCAAAAGGTCGTGCGGCAGATGTGCAAGTTGAATATAAAATTGATGATTATATTTATGCTCCAATAACCAAAGGTACAGCCGTAGGTAAAATGCAGTTCCTATTAGATGGTAAAGTAATTAGTGAACAGCCACTTGTTGCTTTGCAAAATGTTGAAGAAACAGGATTTTTTGGTGGAATCTGGGATTGGATCTGCCTACAATGCCATAAATTATTTAGCTAGTTTCAATTATCATTGTTCTGTAAGTATCAGCTTACAGAACAACTTTACTTTTTAAAAATAAACATCTTCTAATATAAAAAACTGCCATAAAAAACTGTCAGGTAGAATATTGATTTTATTGAATTTTTTATCAAAACGCTATATTTAACAAATAGCTGCTAATTAAATAAACAATAAACACTTAATAAAACTAATCTATACATCATTACAATAATTAACTCCGCTAACAACAGTTAATATTACAAATAAAGCTAGCAATCTTATACTATTTATGGTATAAAACGCGCGCTACATTTCACATTATTTTTTTGCAAAAGTAATGATGGATAAAAGCATTAAATTTAATGATTAATTAACGTTATAACACACACATATCATTACACTTTTCCGGGGTGCCTTTTACTTTATGTATAGGTCGGTAAAAGCGGATATGTGGAGGCATAACCCCAACGTCAAAATGAGGAAATCATGACTACAGTATCAATGCGCGATATGTTACAAGCGGGTGTACACTTTGGACACCAAACTCGTTATTGGAACCCAAAAATGAAACCATTTATTTTTGGTTCACGCAATAAAGTTCATATTATCAATCTTGAAAAAACAGTACCACTGTTCAACGAAGCATTAGCTGAATTAAACAAGATTGCCGCTCGTAAAGGTAAAATTTTATTTGTTGGTACAAAACGTGCAGCTAGCGAAGCAATTAAACAAGCTGCTGAAAGCTGTGGACAATACTACGTTAATCACCGTTGGTTAGGTGGTATGTTGACTAACTGGAAAACAGTACGTCAATCAATCAAACGTCTAAAAGATTTAGAAACACAAGCTAGTGATGGTACATTCGATAAATTAACCAAAAAAGAAGCACTAATGCGTGCTCGTGAAATGGCTAAATTAGAAAATAGCTTGGGTGGAATTAAAAATATGGGTGGCTTACCTGATGTGATCTTTGTTATTGGTGCAGACCACGAACATATCGCTATCAAAGAAGCTAACAACTTAGGTATTCCAGTCATTGCTATTGTTGATACTAACTCAGATCCTGATGGTATTGATTACGTTGTTCCAGGTAATGATGATGCGATTCGTGCAATTCAATTATATGCAAATGCAGTTGCTGAAGCAGTACGTTCTGGTCGTGAACAAAACCAATCTCCAGTATCTGAAGAAAGCTTCGTAGAAGAAGCGCCAGCAGCAGAGTAATAAACTCAAATATTTTCAGGGTCGATAATAATATCGACCCATTCTAATGAAAATCATCACAATGGTTAAATAGAGGATTAAAAAATGGCTGAAGTTACCGCTTCTATGGTAAAAGAACTGCGCGAAAGAACTGGCGCAGGTATGATGGAATGTAAAAAAGCATTAGTTGAAGCAAACGGTGATATCGAACTTGCAATTGACAACATGCGTAAATCAGGACAAGCAAAAGCAGCTAAAAAAGCAGGTCGTGTTGCGGCTGAAGGTGTTATTATTTCTAAAATATCTGCGGATAAAAAATTGGGTGTTATCTTAGAAGTAAACTGCGAAACAGACTTTGTTGCTAAAGATGCAGGATTCTTAGCATTTAGTGATAAAGTTGCAGAGGCGGCATTAACAGAACGCATTAGCGATATTGCTGCACTACAAGCTAAATTTGAAGAAGAGCGCACAGCTTTAGTTGCTAAAATTGGTGAAAACATCGGTATTCGTCGTGTTGCTGAAATTGCTGGTGATGTAGTAGGTAGTTACCAACACGGTGCTCGTATTGGTGTATTAGTTGCTGCAAACGGTGCAGACGATGAATTAGTTAAACACATCGCAATGCACATTGCTGCAAGCAAACCAGAGTACGTTGATCCAAGTGACGTACCTGCTGATGTAGTTGAACATGAACGTAACATTCAAATTGATATCGCAATGCAATCAGGTAAACCACGTGAAATCGCTGAAAAAATGGTTGAAGGCCGTATGCGTAAATTCACTGGTGAAGTATCACTAACTGGTCAACCATTTGTAATGGAACCTTCAAAAACTGTTGGCGACTTATTAAAAGAAAAGAGCGCAGCAGTTACTTCATTCATTCGTTTTGAAGTGGGTGAAGGTATTGAAAAAGTCGAAGTTGACTTCGCAGCAGAAGTTGCAGCAATATCAAAACAATCTTAATTGTTTTATAAAACCGCCGTTAAGGCGGTTTTGTTTATCTACAAAATATTTTAAAATTACTGCTAGATAGGAGCTCTAGCTCCTTATTTTATTAAATAACGAAACAGTGAGACATCATATGGTAACCCCTTTTTATAAACGTATTCTTCTTAAACTCAGTGGTGAAGCACTACAAGGTGACGAAGGTTTTGGTATTGATGCAACCGTTCTTGATCGTATGGCTCAAGAAATAAAAGAGCTTATTGAAATGAATGTTGAAGTTGCTGTTGTTATTGGGGGTGGTAATCTATTTCGTGGTGCAGGACTTGCTAAAGCGGGAATGAACCGAGTAGTTGGTGATCACATGGGCATGCTTGCAACCGTCATGAATGGACTTGCGATGCGAGATGCATTGCACCGAATAGAAGTAAACGCTCGCCTAATGTCAGCCATTCCATTAAATGGCGTATGCGATGACTATCGTTGGACCGAAGCAATTAGCTTGCTTCGTCATGGTAAAGTCGTTATCCTTTCTGCTGGAACTGGTAATCCTTTTTTCACAACCGATTCAGCAGCATGCTTACGAGGTATTGAAATTGGTGCAGATGTTGTCTTAAAAGCGACCAAAGTAGATGGTGTTTACTCTGCCGATCCTGTTAAAGATCCAACAGCAACACTTTATAAAACACTAAGCTATGAAAAAGTGCTTACAGATGAGCTTAAAGTAATGGATTTAGCGGCATTCACATTAGCAAGGGATCATAATTTACCAATTTGTGTCTTTAATATGAATAAACCTGGAGCGTTGCGTCGTGTTATATTAGGTGAACAAGAAGGGACATTAATTAATAACAAAGCAACAGTAACCAGTTAATTATCTTTATTTTAAATAAGGCTTTTATTATGTTAAACGAGATTCAAAAAGAAGCGCAAACGCGCATGGAAAAAAGTATTGATGCGTTTCAAAATCATATTTCTAAAGTAAGAACGGGTCGCGCATCACCAAGCTTATTAGATGGTATTATGGTTGAATATTATGGTAGTCCAACGCCATTACGCCAACTAGCTAACATCGTTGCTGAAGATGCAAGAACGCTAGCGATTACTGTATTTGACAAATCACTTACACCACTAATTGAAAAAGCAATCTTAACATCAGATTTAGGACTTAACCCAGCATCAGCAGGTACCGTTATTCGCGTTCCATTACCGCCACTAACCGAAGAACGCCGTCGAGACTTAACCAAAATTGTTCGTAACGAAGCAGAACAAGGTCGAGTATCGATCCGTAATATTCGCCGTGATGCCAACGACCAAATCAAAACATTACTAAAAGATAAAGAAATATCTGAAGATGATGAACGTAAAGCACAAGATTTAATCCAAAAAGCGACAGACGCCGCAATTAAAAAATTAGATACAGTGCTTGCCGATAAAGAAAAAGAACTAATGGAATTCTAATTTTTATCTTCTTTTTCCTCTTTTCTTCCAAACGCTCTGTTTTATAAAGCAGAGTGTTTTTCCTTGATTTTAAAAATCGGTCAGTAAATGAATTGATTTTATTTATTTTTTAATCTAATTTTCATCCAAAACAGCCCCCTAAAACAGTCATCCAAAACCGAACTCCAAAAAAACATCCCACAGCACCAACATCCGCCGTTACCTCACTACGCATAATTATTTACAAAAAAGTCCGCCAAAAAACTAGCCAACTATTTTATAAATGGTTATACTTTTATCGCTGTAGGAAAACAAGCTTATTAAATAAGCGAATAATTATAAAAATTCAAATAAAACAAAATATTACTTGACACGAGAAACGTAATGCATTATCATTTTAGGCACAAGGCACAAGCAAACCTATGTCTTAAATTTATCAAATAATCCTATTCGACGAGTTTTTACACGAAACTTATTTATACCTTCCAAATTATTTCTCAACGAATTATCGAAATTATCGCTCAAATCACCTAAATCACCTAAAACAGCTCTGCTAGTATCAGCACTGTTATTATTGTCATTGTCATGGAATGTACAGGCGAATGACAAAAAGTATCGAGCGGGTAATCGTAGTGATGCAATAATATTACTATCCGAACCATTACCAGCGGAGCCAGTTATCAAGTATGCAAGACCGAATCTACAAATGGGTGACGGCAAACACGCAGGCCCTGCTAACATATGGAATCCTAAGAAGGGCTTCTTAGTTCAATCAACCAATCCAGGATCATATAACCTCAATTTTCCAACTACAGGTGCGGATAATTTATATTTTGATTTACTCATTACAGGAATAGATGTAAGAGAATTGACATGGGCACCTGTCAGGCATGAGGGAATTACTGCAACAGTGACAAATGTTGTACCTAATAATACTGAGCATTGGATTCCTTATGAAGATAGGGGACAAGTTGTAGCACGCGTTAAGCTAACAGGTCCAGAGGCAAAAAATCAATGGTACAATCCTCATCCTAACCTAATTACTAAGCCACAGTTACCGCAGACGTTTGAGTTAGTGGGTTGGAATGGCAACACATTTTCAAACAAAAAAATTAAGGGGTAAGTGTTTTTTAAATTCAATGGGAGGCAAGTAGCCTAACGAAGAATGTAATCGTTTATGATTATACCAATAGGCATAAGCCGAAAAAGCGCGTTGTAACTCAGCCGTTGAGTTGAAACGTTGGCCTTTTACAAATTCCGTTTTAATTGTTTTAAATGTCGCTTCCGCTACCGCATTGTCATATGGACACCCTTTCTTGCTTAATGAATGCGTGATATTAAATGTCTTAAAACACGCCTCTAATAACCGATTATCAAACTCTTTGCCTCGGTCTGAATGAAATAAATCCAATTTTGATAATGGCAGTTTAATTTGGCTTAATGCCGACATAACAAGCTCTGCTGTTTTATGTTGACCAACATGGTAACCGACAATTTGCCTATCGGATAAGTTCACTAAAACACATAAATAGTTCCAACGTTGCTTAACTTGAATATAGGTTAAATCTGCAACAACAATTTGTTTTTTATCACCTACATCAAATTGTCGTTGCAGGTGATTTTCTATGGCGGTTTCATTCACTTCCGTAGTGTGAGATTGATAACGTTTAACGGTGTATTTTGATACCAGCAATAAGGCTTTCATCACCCGAGCAATGTAACGGCGTGACACCCAAATATTCTCTTTCTGTAAATCAAAACGAATTCGTCTTGTACCATAAGACTGATAGCTCTGATTAAATAGCGTCACGATTTTATTGGCATAAAGCCCTACTGATTTTTGTCTATTCAATTTACACTGATAATAAGCATAATGTCTTGATAATCCTAAATATTGACATAGCTTTGTTATGCTATAACGATGTCGATTTGCTTTTAGGATAGCGATTTTCGTCCTATTATCAGTGCTGCTTGCTTTA
>NZ_LZHK01000007.1:0-27540 GCF_001690415.1 Gilliamella sp. Imp1-1 | reverse complement strand
CGAGCCATCTAGGAACACCCATTCAAAATCCGCTAGTTGTGATAAATGTTTGAAAATATCAACTAATATTCCTTTTTTAGACCACAAATTAAATCGCCTATAGACAGTGCTCCATTCACCAAACTCCTCTGGCAAATCTCGCCAAGGAATACCGGTTCTCATTCGAAAAAGGATCCCTTCAAACGTCATCCGATGCTCGGATTTATTATAAACTCGACAGGTATTTTTCATTATTTGTAGTAGCTTTTCCCACCGTTTATCTGTCAGCATTGTTGTTCTTGGCATGATGAATCGAGTTAGGGTTGTTTTTTGCAGAATTATTATAACTCACATCATGCCGTCTAAAAAATAATCACGAAAGATCAACACGCCCTAATCACATACAAATAAATATTTTTCATAATATCAGCTAGGTGGCTGCTTATCTTTGAATAAAAAGAAAATAAAAAGGCATAAAGATGTTGTTATAATATAATTTCAAATTACTTAATATCGATATAATCATCAGATCATTTGATTATTTAGGATGATAATAGTAAACGCTGTGGATTAATCTTACAATAGCACAGCTCATGGTAATTGAAATAGATTGAATAGGCTGTAGCTATTTTGTCCACGTTTTTGTGCTGATTTCTTCTTGATGCTGTAATTTTGCAAACATCCGTTTAGGTTTGAGATTTTTCGCTTCTAACTCTTTTAAACATCTGATATCCCAAATTTCTAGACCATCGTATTTTTCCTCCATTTATAAAAAGTTGAATATCCCATATCTTATTTGAGGCAAAGCGCTTTAATTGAAAAATGTGCTTTAACTTTTTTAATATCGGTACGATTTAGTGCTTATCACCTTTTTCATATTCAAATTCTCTTTTACTTTTGTCATAGACAATTTTCTACTTTTTAGGGGATAGTTATGATAAAGGGGGGAGCTTTTAGTTCCCCTTTTTATTCGTTTTATTGTATTTTAGTTTTTTTGGTTGATGTTGATGTAAGTAAGTTTCCTAAAAAAACTAATAAATATCAATAATAAAGTCAATATCTTGTTGTTCTTGTAATTTCACCCTTAACAATTCTTTAAGTTCTTTTATTAAGCTATTTAGTTCAAATATTTCTTTTTTTGTGAGTAGCCCTGTTTTTGATTTTAATTCTTTAATTCTTAGAATTTTTTGCTTTATATTTTTGCACATTATTTACACTCCTTTCATTATTTAAATTTACTATAACTTATTACTTTTTAAAAATATTTGAAAGATTTCAACGATCAGTAACATCAATTGATATAGGTTTTAGCTATCGCGCGCTATTTAATCGATCTGTAAAACCGATCATAATATACTACCAATCAAAATTTATTTAAAGAATAAGAAAAAGATAAGTTATGTTTTGGTAAAAATGTAGTAGATGATATCGTCGATTTTTATCAAAAAAAATCAAATTGAATATAAAGAATTATGGAAAATATTAATCGAATTTTTAATATTTCAGTATCGGATTGTAATTATTCTGTAAATTGATAGCTTGATTATAAATGGATAAATAGACGTGTTTATCGAGTATATTGTGAGTTAAGGCTTAACCTCAGAATAAAACATAGAAGCGTATTTCATTTCGAACACCAGAAAAGTTATCATATTTCTAATAAAAAAGGTGAATGTTGGTTAATGGTTTTTATGAGTGATAGTAGCTGTAATCAACGTCGCTTTAGGACATTCAATGTCATCGATGGCTTTAATCGTGAGGCGTTAGAGATTGATATTGCAGTAAGCTTACCAGCGGGAAGAATTACCCGTTACTTAGATAAACTGGCTGAATATCATGGGTATCCATTAAAAATACGGGTCGATAATGGACCAGAATTTACAGGAAAAACCTTTATAAACTGGGCTAAATCACATGATATAACCATTGATTATATCCAGCCTGGTAGCCCTTATCAAAATGGCTATATTGAACGATTTAATCGTACCTATCGTACTGAAGTACTCGATTTATATCTTTTTAACAACTTAGTACAAGCAAGGAGAATAACCGAAGAATGGTTAATGATTTATAACACCGAAAGACCGCATGAGGCATTAAATAACATGACACCGATTGAGTATAAAACACTAAAACAAGTAGCGTAATTTTCTACATTAGTTTTAACTATGCGGTATCAAAATTTCCAAAATATACAAATAAACGTACAAAGTGGTGTGATGAGTAGTTCTTTGCTGTTTTTGAATCTGGATATAATAAGATAAGTTTTTATTTTTTTAATTATTGCTATAACTGATAAAGTGTTCGCAAGTGGTAAATGGTGCACCCGAAGGGATTCGAACCCCTGACCGCTCGGTTCGAAGCCGAGTGCTCTATCCAGCTGAGCTACGGATGCGTGTAAGTTCGTTAAAAAAGTGGTGCATCCGAAGGGATTCGAACCCCTGACCGCCCGGTTCGTAGCCGGGTACTCTATCCAGCTGAGCTACGGATGCGTTTTGAATTTATTTAAAATGGTGCATCCGAAGGGATTCGAACCCCTGACCGCCCGGTTCGTAGCCGGGTACTCTATCCAGCTGAGCTACGGATGCATATTTTAATTTATTTAATGGCGGTGAGAGAGGGATTCGAACCCTCGATGCAGCTTTTGACCGCATACTCCCTTAGCAGGGGAGCGCCTTCAGCCTCTCGGCCATCTCACCAAGACATTATGACTTTGCTTAAACAACAAAATCATAATGTGTGGCGCACATATTACGTTTTACAAAAAATAAGTCAAACATTTTTTTGCTTACGCGTGCTAGTTGTTTATTTCCTGCCCAATATTACCCTATGGACTTAGGTATTTCATCATTTGCTTCTTGTGGTTGATGAATTTTGTTATATATTTCTTCCCTATGAATAGAAACTTCTTTAGGTGCATTAATACCTACTCTGACTTGATTTCCCTTCACGCCCAAGATGGTAATAACTACATCATCACCAATTATTAGTGTTTCACCTACTCTCCTAGTTAAAATTAACATTAGATCTCCTAATATCAGTTAAGTATATATCCAAACAATTTTAATATATAGCTTTATCAGCCCCCATCAATAAGACGGGATTTTACAGAAAAACTCTAATATTCAATTAACAAATATTTTGAGTCTATCTGGCTAATTTGCTTGTAATTTATTACTGATTTCCTTTTTCACAGAAGATAACGCTTCTGGTAATGCCGAGAGATCCATTCCACCTGCTTGAGCGAAATCAGGTCGCCCACCCCCTTTACCGCCTACTTTTAATGCTAATTGGGAAACCAAATCTCCTGCCTTAACTATATTGACTAAGTCATTGGTTACACCTGCAGCTAAATTGATTTTATCATCATTGACGGCGGCTAAAATTATTACACCTGTCTTTAATTGATTTTTTAGATCATCAATCATGGTTCGTAATAATTTTGCTTCAACATTATCAAGTTTAGCAATTAGTAAATGTTTATCATTGATTTTTTCACATTGATTAAGTAATTGTGCACTTTCTTGGCTGGCTTTCTGTGCTTTTAGTTGTTCAATTGTTCTTTCAAGCTGTTTAGTTTGATCGATTAATTGCTCAATGCGTGCCAAAACTACAGATTTATCACTTTTAGCTAGTTGTCCAATTTGAGTTAGTAAATTGGATTCATTATGTATCAAATCCATTGCATTTTGCCCTGAGGTTGCCTCAATACGGCGCACACCAGAGGCAATGCTTGATTCTGATATTATTTTAAATAACCCTATATCACCAGTTCTATCTACGTGAGTACCTCCACAAAGTTCAATTGAGAAATCGCCCATTGTCAGAACTCTAACGATATCTTCATATTTTTCACCAAATAAAGCCATCGCGCCTTTATCTTTAGCCTTATCAATTGGCATTAGCTCAATATCTACTGGTAAATTACGACGAATCTGTTGATTTACTAAGTTCTCTATTTCAATAATTTGTTCTGGCGTAATGGCTTGATTATGTGAAAAGTCAAAACGCAGATAGCTATCATTAACTAAAGACCCTTTTTGGTGAACATGGTTACCTAAAATACGTTGTAAAGCCGCTTGCAATAGATGCGTAGCTGAGTGATTACGTCGAATACGTTCACGCAACTCAACATCAATAGCAGCAGTGACATTATCACCAACTTTTAACGAGCCTTTTATAATTTGGCCTAAATGACCAATACTTTGACCATATTTTTGGCTATCAAAAACATTAAATTCAAGATTAGCCGCAGTTAGTAAGCCTTTGTCACCAATTTGGCCACCAGACTCTCCATAAAATGGTGTTTTGTCTAAAACGACAATAGCTTCATCGCCAGCGTGAATATTTTCGACTTTTTGGCCGTTTTTAAATATAGCAATAACTTTTCCTGATGATTCTGTTGCTTGGTAACCTAAAAATTCAGTTTTATCATCAAGCTTGATAACATTACTATAATCAACATTAAATGAGCTTGATTCGCGGGCTCGCTTTCGTTGCTCTTCCATGCATTGGTTAAAGCCATCTTCATCGATAGTGATGTTTTTTTCACGACATACATCTGCCGTTAGATCTAATGGAAAACCATAAGTATCATAAAGTTTAAATGCGATATCTCCAGGTAAAACTTTCCCCGTTATTTTGGTTAATTCCTGATCTAATAAAGATAATCCTCGTTCAAGAGTCTTTAAAAATTGCTCTTCTTCAATTTTAAGTGCATTTTCGACTAGTTTTCGATTTTTTTCTAATTCAACCGCTGCGCTTCCCATCACACCAATTAATGGTTTAACTAGTTTATAAAAGAAAATGTCTTTTGCTCCTAGCATATGCCCATGACGCACTGCGCGTCGAATAATGCGTCGTAGTACATAGCCTCGCCCTTCGTTTGAAGGTAAAACTCCATCTGAAATTAGGAATGCACAAGAGCGGATATGGTCGGCAATAACGCGTAGCGATTTATTTTCTAAATCTTTAGTCTGAATAACGTTAGCTGCATCATTAATTAATTTCTTAAACAGGTCTATTTCATAATTAGAGTTGACGTGTTGTAACACTGCAGCAATACGTTCTAGTCCCATACCAGTATCCACAGATGGCTTAGGTAATGGTTCCATTGTGCCATCAGGATGGCGGTTAAATTGCATAAAGACAATATTCCAAATTTCTATAAATCTGTCACCATCTTCTTCTGCGCTACCAGGAGGTCCTCCCCAAATATGATCACCATGATCATAGAAAATTTCGGTACAAGGACCACAAGGGCCGGTATCACCCATCTGCCAAAAGTTATCTGAGGCATATGGAGCACCTTTATTATCACCAATACGAATTATACGTTCTTTAGGGATTCCGATTTCTTTTTCCCATATTGCATATGCTTCGTCATCTGTCTCATAAACGGTAACGGTTAACTTCTCTTTAGGTAGGTTAAACCACTCTTTGCTGGTCAATAATTCCCATGCAAAATGTATTGCATCATGTTTAAAGTAGTCACCAAAACTAAAGTTTCCTAACATCTCAAAAAATGTATGGTGCCGAGCAGTATAACCAACATTATCTAAATCATTATGTTTACCACCAGCACGGACGCAACGTTGCGATGTTGTTGCTCTAGTGTAAGAACGCTTATCAACACCAAGGAATAAATCTTTAAATTGATTCATTCCAGCATTAGTAAATAATAGTGTTGGATCATTGTGTGGAACAAGGGAACTACTTGCGACAACTTCATGTCCTTTGCCACGGAAAAAGTCAAGAAAATTTTGACGAATTTCTGCAGTACTTTTCATTTATGCTTCCATATAAAACGATAGATTTTTAAACATAGTAATATACCCGTTACAACTAAAGTTGAAAAGTAAATCTTCCTAAATTGGAATGGAGCTAACTAATATTTATTACAAGTAAATAGGGATAAAATAAAAAAAGAATTAATGAGCTTTATTTGTAATAGGCTTTAAATTATATATTTTGTATTCTAGATATTATAATTATTTAAGTCAACAAATCGTAAGCAGTTTTAATATCATTTTGTGTATAGCCTCTAGCTATTAGAAATTGAATAACTTTTTGTTTTTCATTGGTATTTTTTGCTTTGATTTGTTTTGACTTTTTTAATAATTGTTTATATGCAAGGTTTCCCCAGTTGATATTAGAGGCTTGCAATAACTGACGACTTAAGTCAACAGATAAACCCCGTTGTTTAAGTTCCATTGCAATTTTATATTTTCCGTAACCTTTATTGGCACGCATAACAATATATTTTTCAATATAGTGGGCGTCATTTATCCAATTTTGATTAATACAATGTTCAACCACATCTTGTATTTCAGCTTTTAGGGTACTCAATTGGTCATGATATTCATCTTCTGTACTTTGTAGCTTTTTTGCAAAAAAGAATATCATTTTTTGGCTTAGTTCATACGAAGAGTGATCGCGCTGTGCAAGTAATTGCACAGCTTTATTTAGGATTGATTTATTGAGTTTTTTTTCATTATTCAATGCTGTCATTCTCTAATGAAGTATCGTCTTCAGGTGCTGTAAAATCTGCAGGGCTATTTAGTAATAAATCACGTAGTTTTGTTTCGAGCTCTTTTGCGATTTCAGGATGTTCTTGTAAAAACTTAATTGAGTTAGCTTTACCTTGTCCAACTTTTTCGCCATTGTAGCTATACCATGCACCAGCTTTATCGACTAACTTATGTTTAACCCCTAAGTCAATCAATTCGCCTTCTTTAGAAATACCACAACCATAAAGAATCTGGAATTCTGCTTGTCTAAAAGGTGCTGCAACTTTATTTTTAACCACTTTAACGCGAGTATCACTACCAATAATATCTTCGCCTTCTTTTACAGAACCTGTGCGACGAATATCAAGGCGAACAGAAGCATAGAATTTTAGTGCATTACCACCAGTTGTTGTTTCTGGGCTACCAAACATAACACCAATTTTCATACGAATTTGGTTAATAAATACAACTAAACAATTTGCATTTTTGATATTCGCAGTTAGCTTACGTAATGCTTGTGACATTAAGCGAGCTTGTAATCCCATATGAGAATCGCCCATTTCACCTTCAATTTCAGCTTTTGGAGTTAATGCTGCGACTGAGTCGACAATAATAACATCAACAGCACCAGAACGAACCAAAGCGTCACAAATTTCAAGAGCTTGCTCTCCTGTATCAGGTTGAGAAACTAATAAATCATCAACTTGAACGCCTAATTTAGCCGCATAAATTGGATCGAGTGCATGTTCAGCATCAATAAATGCACAAGTTTTACCTTCTTTTTGAGCTTGTGCTATGACTGATAAGGTAAGCGTTGTTTTACCAGATGATTCTGGTCCAAATATTTCAACAATTCGACCCATTGGTAAACCGCCAATACCTAGTGCAATATCAAGTCCTAAAGAACCTGTAGATACAGCATCTACATCTAACGTTTGGGTATCCCCTAAACGCATAATTGAACCTTTACCAAATTGTTTTTCGATTTGACTTAATGCAGCAGAAAGTGCGCGTTGTTTGTTTTCGTTCATATTATAAAATTCCAATGAGTTAGGATTGGTAATATTATACTGTATTGTTATACAGTATCAAGTTTTTTTTATACACAACAACTATTTAGTTAATATTGGAAATTACTTCACAAATTTTTATGAATAATTTATTTGATGTAATAACTGAAACTAACAAATGGTGATGAAATATCGATATTCAAGAATAAATTTATTGAAATATTATGTTAATTTTATAATTTTAAATTTTTATTAAATCTAAATTAATATTGATTATTTTTGTATAATGAAAAGAATAACGCATTTTATAAAGATTATATTTGATAATAATCAAAACCCACTAATTTAATTTAGTAATACTTTCATAAAAAAATGTCATTTGATATGATTAGCTTTGAAGCTAACATAACCAACTTTTATTCATTAAAATATTTGTTTCTCAAGAAATTATTTAATAATAACTCATTAGTTTTATACTTAAATGTTATATTAATCTGAAATATTTATTCAGGTTAAAAAATATATCGAAATAAAGGAAAATAATGGCCATTGATAAACAACATTATGTTTTATGCTCACACTGTGATTTGGTCATAGAATTAGCTGATATAACAGTAGGGCATAAAGCTGTTTGCCCACGCTGTAATACTACATTAGCTAAAAATAGTAGCAATATGAAGTTTAGAGCTGCTATGTATGCTACTTGTTCATTAATCATGATTATTGTCGCCTGCGGCTTTGTCTTTATTGATATCCGAATTGTAGGAAATTATATTGGCGTTAGTGTATTAGATATTCCTAAGACCCTTTATTTTGATAAATATAGCTATGTTTCAGCGCTTTTTATTTTATTTGTTTTACTTTTCCCTATATTTAATTTATTAATTATCGTCCTGCTTTGCTCCAGAATTCAATTAACAAAATATCGCAAACGCGATCTACTTATTGTTTATGAAAAATTTCAACATTGGTGTATGCCAGAAATTTTTCTTACTGGTGTTTTGGTCAGCTTTGTTAAATTAATGAGTTATGGCAGTATTGGAGTTACTGGTACGTTTTGGGCATTTTGTCTATTTGTCTTTTTTTATATAAAATCTTTAGTTATTTTCTCGCCAGAAGTAATTTGGAACGAAATTCATCGTAATAACTTTGCTGTTAATACATTGAAAGTTGGAAAAACAGGAATTAGCCAAAATCTAAAATTATGTAATTGTTGTCAGGCTATATTACCCATAAATTATGAAAAATGCCCTCGATGTAAACAAAAAAGTAAAATTAGAGATCGTGATAAAATACAATGGACTATTGCTTTGTTGATTACTTCATTAATTCTTTATATTCCTGCTAATTTGTTTGGGATTATGATAACCGTTGTTTTGGGGTCGGCATCAACTTCAAATATCATGGATGGAGTTATTTATATGTGGCAAGCGGGTGATATACCTGTTGCTCTTGTTATTTTTCTCGCTAGTGTTGTTATACCAATTTTAAAAATTATTTCACTAAGTTGGCTTTGTTATTTTGCATTAGCAGTAAAACGAAAAAATAAGAATAATTGTTTAAAAATGAAAAAATTATATAGTGCAGTTGAGTTTATTGGTAAATGGTCAATGATAGATATATTTGTTGTTTCTGTCGTTTGTTCTTTAGTGAGAAATCAGCAAATGATGGGTGTTTACCCAGATATTGGCGTTACATTCTTTGCAACTGTCGTTATTATCACAATGATTGCATCACAAAAATTTGATCCTCGTTTAATTTGGGATCGTCCGCAAAATAGAAAATAGATTAATAGGAACAATATGGCTACATCAAGTAAATTGGCAAAAATAATTAAAATTAGAGCTATTTCAGCAATATGGATTATTCCTATTGTTACTGCAATTGTTGGTCTTTGGATAATCTACTCTCATTATGCTGATAGAGGTACTTCGTTCACATTACTAGCGAAAGACGCAAACGGTATTGTTGCTGGTAAAACGGTAATTAAAAACCGCAGTGTTGATGTCGGTATAGTTGATGAAGTGACATTATCTGATGACTACCAGCAAGTGGTTATAAAAGGCCGTATTTATAATGAGATGACGCCATTACTGAAAAATGATTCGATTTTTTGGGTCGTCAAGCCAGAAATTGGTCGTGATGGGGTAACGGGATTAGGTACTATTTTATCGGGTGTCTATATAGAATTAGCCGCAGGGAACGATACTCACAGTTTTCAAAATAAACCTTTTGTGCTTTCTGATACGCCTCCGTTGTCTGATCCTAGTATCAAAGGCATTCGACTAAATTTAGAAAGCGAGCAAAATGGTGTGATTCCTCGAGGTGCATCTATTATGTTTCATGGTTATCGTGTAGGTAATGTGGAAACTTCGGAATTTGATGTTGAATCGCGTAAGATGAAATATCAAATTTTTATTACTAAGCCTTATGATGTGTTAGTAACACAAAATGTACGATTTTGGAAAGAAGGTGGTATCAATTTAACGCTTTCATCTCGAGGGGCAAGCCTAGATGTTCCTTCTCTGGATGTATTAATGTCTGGAGGAATTAGTTTTGATTTACCTGAAGGCTCCAAATTAGGTGCACCTGCTGAGCAAAATGCAGTTTATACATTATATGAAGATAAAAAATCTATCCAAGATTCACAGTATACTGAATATAAAGAATTCCTTATTATGCTTTCAGACTCTATATCAGGGTTAACAGAGGGAGTACCAGTTGAATATCATGGTATTAGATTAGGAACAGTATCTAAAGTACCATTTTATACCGCTGAAATGTTAGATAAAACATCAATTTTAAATAAAAGAGTGCCGATATTAATTAGGATAGAGCCTGATCGTTTATCGGAACTGGTTGATGAGAGAATCGATATTGCCGCTTTGATAATGAAAGAACAAAAAAATGGGTTAAGAGCGTCATTAAAAACTTCAAATATGTTCACTGGTGCGCTATATATAGATCTTGATTTTTATCCTGAGTTAAAAAATAAGTATGATCCACAACTAGCGAAGCAGTTTGGTTACGATACAATTGAGGCGACTTCGACAGGAATTGCGCAAATTCAGGCAAAAATTATGCAGTTACTTGACAATTTTAATAATTTGCCACTTAACAACACACTATCACAGTTTAATCAATCACTAGCTTCAAGCGAACAGTTAATGAAATCATTAAATCAGATTATGGCAAGTAAAGAGATGCAAAATATGCCAAAAGATCTGCAAAAGACATTACGATCATTAAATGAAACAATGAAAGAATTACAACCTGGCTCTGAACTAAATAACCAAATGAAAGAGAGTTTACAAAAAGTGCAACAGATGATGGATGAATTAACGCCATTACTTAATACTCTCAATGATAAGAGCAATGCACTGATTTTTTCTGCTTCAGCGAAGAAAGATCAAGAGCCTAAAGCAAAAGGTAAAAAATGATGAACAAAATATATAAAAAGCTACTTACAATCATATTTATGCCATTACTTGCAATATTAGTCGGTTGTTCAGCTAACAACCCAAGTAAAAGCTATTTTCAACTAACTAGTAATTTACAGAGTTCAGTATCGCAAAAAATAAAAACTACCAAATATTTTATTTGGATTGAGTCGGTAGATGTGGTGAGTTTTTTAAATAAACCAGGTATTGTATTACAAACTGATAATATCAAATATGAAACAGCAACGCATCATTTATGGGCATCAACACTATCTCAGCAATTGCAAGAACGATTGACGCAAGATTTAACGGTCATGTTACCAAATTATTTAGTCTCTAGCAGATCAATTACAACGCCAACATTGACGGTAAAGTTATTTATTGATGGGTTTCATGGAAGCTATACTGGTGATGCGGTGATTAAAGGACGGTGGGTTGTTACTGATAGTAAAAATAATATTGAAAGCAAACCATTTGAACGCTATGTTCCTTTAGCAAGTAATGGATATGATGCTTTAGTTAATGCGCTATCTAAAGGTTGGCAGGATGAAGAACTAGACTTTGCAAACTCAATAAAACTTTAATGTCATAATAATATTCCGCCATAATGTTGGCGGAATATTTGAATTTAAACGGTAATTGATCTTAATGATCGTTTGAACTGACTAAAAACCTTGTCATCAATTTCTATCCATTTACGAACACTATTGATAAATGCGATTTTATCGGCTTTTAAAAGGTCATCTTTTAAAATCGTTTTTTCTAACAATTGATTGTGATCTAAATAAAATTGTCTCATGGTGCCAGCTAGTAACCCCGATTCTTTTTTAGGGGTAATCCATTGATCATTAATCCGCAATGCGAGGTTACCGTTAACAAATTCAGTTATTTCATTGTGTTGGTTAAAATTAATATATTCTTTTCCTGTAATTAAATTAGGAAAATGCTCCCGATTAGACGTTTTATGATACAAATATACGTTTTGGTTATGAACGCACTGCTTTGCAAATTCGATTTCATTGATCTGCATTGGCGAGTTAATTGTATTCTCGCTAATGGTATATAGCCCATTTTTTTGCAGTAAAATTCTGACTTTATAGATATTTCCAATATTTTTATTAGTTGCATTTGCCAACTTAATAAGTTGCAACTTAATTGCATTGATATCATAGTTAAAATCAAAATAATCAGCTGATTGAGAAAGTCTGCTTAAATGTTCTTCTAATAAGAAAAATTGTCCTTTTTCAAACAATAATGATTCAATGATATATTTGGGAAAAGAAGTGGTACGAGTTAAAATTGCTGTTTTAGCTAAAATCTCATTATATTCATCTTGTGAGGTTGAATCCCAAGTGATCCCACCGCCAACACCATAATGCATTTGTTGATTGTGTATGGTTAAAGTCCGAATTGGGATATTGAATATAGCTTTGTTCATATATGGTTCAATATATCCAATTGTCCCGCAGTAAACTCCACGTGGTGAGTTTTCAATATCTGCAATAATTTGCATTGTACTGGTTTTAGGCGCTCCAGTTATTGATCCACAAGGAAATAGTGCTTGAAAAATATGATATAAATTAACATGTTCTTTCAATTCACCTTGAATCATAGAAGTCAATTGCCAAACGGTTGGATATTTTTCGGCTGAAAATAATTTAGGAACTGTAACTGATCCTGCCTTTGCAACCCGACTTAAATCATTACGTAATAAATCAACAATCATCATATTTTCAGCTTGGTTTTTTTCAGAGAATAATAATTCTAATTGTTGTTTATCTTGGTGATTATTTAAACCGCGCGCAGTTGTTCCTTTCATTGGTTTTGTTGTAATAATTTTATTTTCTAACTTAAAAAATAATTCTGGCGAAATTGATAAAATACAATAATCGTCAAACTCAATATAAGCGCAATAGTCGGCTTGATTGTTCTTTTGTAGAAAGTGGTAATAATTAATAGCACTTTCATTAAATGGAGTAGTAAATTGAATTGTATAGTTGGTTTGATAAGTATTGCCTGATTCAATTTGAGATCGAATAAAGTTAATTTTTTGATTATATTCCTCAATTGATGTATCGCTCATCAAATCAAAATTTGGTGGAGTGTAATCACTTATTTCTACATGTTTTTGCTCAATGATAGAAAATTTATCAAAAATACCAAATATCAATAGCGGCAAATCATAATTCTGTTTTGTTTTATTTTCACTATTGAACCCCATTGCGCTTTCATAAGCGAGATATCCAACCGCATAATAGCCTTGTTGTGTGAATTTTTCGATTGAATCAAATTGTTGTTTGATTGTTGAATAATCATCAGACTTTAAAATGGCGATAGGGTTGCAAAAATATTTATGTTGACCTTCAAAGTCGATATGAATTTTCATTTAGTATTGCTCATGGACAAAATTATCAATCATTTGTAAACCAAATTCGGTTTTAATTGCTTCAGGGTGAAATTGGACTGACTCGATGGGTAACTTTTTGTGACGTAGTCCCATAATCAATCCTTGATTGTTTCGAGCTGTTACAATTAATTGAGAGTCTTTAGGTAAAGGATTATCACAAGCAATTAATGAATGATAACGAACAACCGAAAGAGGGCTTTTGATCCCTTTAAACACGCCTTGACCATCGTGCGTTATTTCATCGACTTTTCCATGCATAGGTGTTGGTGCTTTGATGATCTTATAACCATAATATTGAGCAATCGCTTGGTGTCCTAAACAAACTCCCAATATTGGGCAAATATGACTAAATTTGGCAATAGTTGCAGGTGATATTCCAGCATCGGTAGGGGATCCCGGACCAGGCGAAATGATAATCTTAGAAAAGCTAAGCTCTTTTATTTGTTCAATTGTCATTTCATCATTTTTAATCACTTTAACTTCTGCGCCAACTTGACACAAATAATTGTGAATATTGAAAGTAAAAGAATCATAATTATCTATTAATAATATCAAAATAGAGTCCATTAATTACATAGCGTATTGTTTTAAAACCATTGGAATTTATAACAGCTAAATTCCAGTCATATCCAGAGCCATTATACCGTTAATACAGTTAAAAACAGATATGATTGCCAGTTTGCTATCTTTTTATTTCCTTTTTTATACTGAAACATAGTGTTACCTGAAACTTTTTAACAAAAATTCTCTTTTTCTGTGATAAATCTCACAAAACCATACAACTCTACTTGTATGGTAGTATTTGTGTTACTTATTACGTTAGCCGAAGCTGGGATTGTCAAAATTTTTCTGCAATAGCTCAACATGAAAACCTATCGGCTATTTTGGAGACTATAAAAATAGTATCAAAACAGAAGAATGAATGGTTTGTTGATTAATCTTCGTTAACGATCCGAATTATTATTTTGAATATTTTCTATAATTATGCCACTTGTTATTGTAGTTTACTCTGGTGCAGGCAATTATTTATTTTTACGTAAATACCCCAAAACACGAAAGTTATCTATTTTCCAAATTCCATCTTTAAATATGAGAGGATAAGTTGCACGACTGCTTTTGTTGGGGCCAGGATTTTGTTGAATAATTTCAATTTCGTTATCGCTAACTTTGCTAATAATGGCAACATGACCATATCTTGACCAACCAAAAACAATAATATCTTCAACTTGTGGTTTAGTTGGTGAACCATTATGAAATTGTAATAAATTACGTTTAGGATTGAGTTGACCATCAGGAATTGATTCATCGAAGTAATTTTTAGCATGGCCATAACTATCTGACATTTTGTGATTAAAACGTTGATAATAATAACGTTTAATAAATTCAACACATTGGTACTTTTGGCCTAAGTTATAGCCATCTTTAGTTAGATTACGACCACTAACATTACCAGTACTACCATTATAATAAACATCAACGCCATTGAATTGATCAACAACTTTGCCTATTTTGCCTTTATCAACTTGCATATCAGGGTAAATATATGCGTAAAAAACGTAACAACTAAGTATTGAAAAAATAACAAAGAATAATGTTTTTTTGTATTTGAATAATATTATATTTTTCATTATTAGAATTTATTTTTCCTATTATGTTTTTATAACTATCTTTTTTATTAAAAAAATAAAGTAATACCCATCGGTAGTGACGGGCTTTTTAACATATTGTTATTAAGTCATGTATTTGGGGGTGATGTTATTTTATATAATATTAATATATTACATTCTACGTAAATAACCTAAAACGCCAAAACCTTCTATTAGCCATTTTCCATCTTTAAAGATTAAAGGAAAAGTTGCTCTACTGCTTGCATTTGGTCCTGGGTTTTGTTGCACAATTTCAATTTCGTTGTCTGTTACTTTACTTATAATGGCAATATGTCCATATTTGGACCAATTAAGGATAATAATATCTTCAACTTTCGGTTTAGTTGGTGAACCATTATGAAACTGTAATAAATTACGTTGACGATTAATTTTGCCATCAGCAACTAATGGATCAAAGAAATCTTTTGCATGTCCATAGCTATTGGGCATTTTGTGATTGAAGCGTTGATAATAATAGCGTTTAATAAATTCAACACATTGATATTTCAGACCTAAGTTATAGCCGTCTTTAGCAATATTTCTTCCACTTACATTATTGATGCTACCATTATAATAGACTTTCACGCCATTAAATTCATCAACGACTTTGCCAATTTTCTGTTTATCAATTTCAACATTAGCAAAAGCACATGAATTAAGTGTATAGTAACTTAATACTGATACTAGCCAAAGTAAGAAAAACCTTTTTTTATATTTTAATAACATATTTATTTCCATTGTTTTAATTATTTATTATTGTCTATTTTATTGAAAAATAAAATTTAGTCGATAAGTAAAAAACTTAATAGTTGTAAGATTATTAATGAAACTTACATTTAACTATAGTATTTATTTTTATATAAGCTATTTAACCATGATAAAAAATTATGTTCTGTATTTTCAATCTAAATTAGTATTTCATCATTAAGATAAATATATTTGAATTATAATAAAATGGGGTTGCAAAATGATTAAAAAAGTTAAGATAAATGTTAGCGGTCGCGTGCAAGGTGTAGGATTTCGCTTTTTTACTTATCAGCAAGCCCAAAAACTGGGTTTAGTTGGTTATGTTCAAAATTTAGATAATGGCGATGTTGAGATTATAGCTCAAGGTGATAGTTTACAAATAAGCAAATTAATAAAATGGATTGAAAATGGCGGTCCTGCATCTTCACGCATTTTACATGTTAATATTTTTGAATTATTACCACAAAACGATTTAACTTCTTTTAATGTTCGATATTAATTTAATAAAAAATAAAGTAGAATAATTAAAATTTTGGCATTCGAAATAATAATTTCTAATTAATGTGAAAAACGTATGTTATGAATAAAAAAAATCTAATCTGTTTTTTACTTCTCATTGTTGTTATCGGTGTTTATTATAATTATCAAAAAGGAGATGAGGTTGTAAATCAATCCACTCTAAATATATCAGATAAGCCGATTTATCAAAGTGATAAAATGTTAACAGATATTTATGACTTATCTGGGGATCTTATTTATAAAATTGAGTCCAGTAATGTAAGGCATTTTGATGACTCAAATAATACTGAATTTGATTTGCCCAATTTTACGTTTTATGAACAGAATCATTCAGCTACATGGCATATTAAAGCAAAGAAAGCAACGTTGACAAAAGATAAACTTCTTTACCTTTATGATGATGTTCAATTAGATAATTTGACACAAGAAGCTCAATTGAAACAAGTAAAAACTGATAATGCCGTGATAGATTTAACTTCACAACTAGTCAAATCAAAAGATCCTGTCATCATCAATGGGGTGGGATTTTATTCAACTGGTATTGGTTTAGCGGGTGATTTACATGCCAAAACGGCTAATATACTTGAAAATGTAAAAACATATTATAATACAGAGGCAAAATAAAACATGAGTTCGCTAAAACAGGTTGTTTTTTCATTAATTTTATTGCTACCAATCTCTTTAAGTAGTTTCGCCAATGAACTTACTTCGCAATCTATAAACTCTAAAGAAGAACATAAAATGTTCGCTGATAATAAACCCATTACGATAGATGCAGATAATCAAAAAATTGATATTGAAAATAATACAATTACATTTATTGGCAATGTTGTTATTATCCAAGAAGGATTAACTATAAAAGCTGATAAAGTGGTTATCACTGACACGCAAGATAAAAATAAGCAAAAAATTACAGCTTATGGTAACCCTGTGAATTATAAACAAATTTTACCAGAAAAAAATAAGATTGTAACGGGTCATTCTTCACAAGTTATTTATGATGTAAAACAAAATAATGTTATTTTACGCGGTCATGCTGAATTATTTCAACAAGATAATCATATTGTTAGTGATCTGATTACATACGATGTCAAAAAACAGCAAATATTAGCCAATCCAGGTAAGAATATGCGAGTAAAAAGCACTATTATCCCAAACCAAGTTAAAGGGATGAACAAATAAAATGTCAATTTTAAAAGCGGAAAATCTGGCCAAAGTATACAAAAAAAGACGAGTTGTTGAAGATGTAAGTTTAACTGTCAACTCAGGCGAAATTGTTGGATTATTGGGCCCCAATGGTGCGGGTAAAACGACTACTTTTTATATGGTGGTTGGTATAGTGACATTAAATGCAGGTAAAATTTACCTTGATGATCATGATATCAGCATTTTACCTTTACATGAGCGAGCTCAAAAAGGTATTGGCTATTTACCACAAGAAGCGTCTATTTTCAGAAAATTGTCTGTTATAGATAACATTATGGCAATTTTAGAAACGCGCAAAGATATTGATAAAAATGAGAAAATCGATCGTGCCGAAGAATTACTTGAAGAGTTCCATATTTCTCATATTCGTGACAGCATAGGACAATCTCTATCAGGTGGAGAAAGACGTCGAGTAGAAATAGCAAGGGCGTTAGCAGCTAATCCTAAATTTATTTTACTTGATGAACCTTTTGCTGGGGTTGATCCAATTTCGGTGATAGATATCAAAAATATTATTAAGCATCTACGTGATCGAGGGTTAGGTGTATTAATAACCGATCATAATGTACGTGAAACGTTAGATGTTTGCGAACGTGCTTACATTGTTAATAAAGGGCATTTAATTGCTGAAGGTTCACCAAATGACATCTTAAGTAACGAATATGTAAAACGCGTTTACTTAGGAAACGAGTTCAGATTATGATGAAAACCAGTTTACAACTGAAAGTCTCTCAACAATTATCCATGACGCCACAATTACAATTGGCGATTAAATTACTACAGTTGTCAACTTTAGAACTCCAACAAGAAATACAAACTGCGCTTGAAAACAATCCATTGCTTGAAGTTGATGATCAATATGACGAAGTGCACGTTAAACAAAACGATGAAACAGAAAATATTGATACGCGTGAGGCTTTAGATAGCAAAGAGATTCCCGATGATATTCCATTGGATGCATCTTTAGATGATATTTATAGTGCAGGAACTCCATCTGGAACTAACTCAGATTATCGCAATGATGAATTGCCTATCTATCAAGGTGAAACTCACGAAACATTACATGATTATCTGGAATGGCAACTTGAACTAACACCCTTTAGCGATACAGATAGGGCGATAGCGGTATCTATTATTGAAGCTATAGATGAGAGAGGCTATTTAACAGTTTCAACAGAAGAAATACTTGAAGAACAAGGTAATGATGAAATTGAAATTGCCGAAGTTGAAGCAGTATTGAAACGAATATGGAATTTTGATCCTATCGGTGTCGGTGCCAGATCGTTGCAAGAGTGCTTGTCTATTCAAATTCAACATTTAGACACTCCACCATTAGTTAAACAAATTATTGATAATTATTTAGACTTATTAGCCATACGTGATTATAGAAACTTAAAAAAAGTGTTAAATACAACAGATGAACAATTAAAAGAGGCTGTTGATTTTATACAACGTTTACAACCTTATCCCGGCGATTTGGTTAATACTGCTTCTCCAGACTATGTCATACCTGATGTCATGGTAAAAAAGGTACAAGGAAAATGGGTTGTGTATTTAAATAGCGATACAGTTCCATCTTTACGTATTAACCAGCAATACGCCGATATGGCAAAATTAGCAAATGAAAGTGATGGGCAATATATTAGATCTCATCTGCAAGAAGCTAATTGGTTTATTAAAAGCATCGAAAACCGTAACGAAACCTTATTAAAAGTCAGCCAATTTATTGTTGAGCATCAGCAAGCCTTTTTTGAACACGGTGCTGAATACATGAAACCAATGATTTTGTCTGATGTTGCAACGGCAATTGATATGCATGAATCGACCATTTCTCGTGTAACAACTCAAAAATATCTGCATTGTCCAAGTGGAATTTATGAACTTAAATTCTTTTTCTCAAGTCATGTTAATAATGATTCAGGTGGTGAGGTTTCATCTACAGCTATCCAAGCATTAATTAAAAAATATATATCGGCAGAAAATAGTAAAAAGCCATTAAGTGATAGTAAATTAGTTTCGATGCTTGAAGAACAAGGTATTATTATTGCACGTCGCACCGTAGCAAAATACCGTGAAGCCTTATCAATTCCACCATCAAGCCAACGTAAACAGCTTTAAATTTGAATTCAAATTTTTTGGATATATATCGCTTATTTTAATCATGGGCGCAATTTGCGCCCTTTAATAAAATTAAGCTAAAAAGCTTGGAATTTTATGTTCAAAGTCGCTAATTGCATCTTCATGTTGTAGGGTTAAGCCAATATTATCTAACCCATTTAACAAGCAATGACGTTTAAAAGCATCAATTTTAAATGAATATTGCTTATCGCCGGCAATGACCACTTCATTAACTAAATCGATGGTAAATTCAACGCCTTCATTAGCTTCGACAATTTTAAATAGCTCATCGATATCTTCTTCGGATAAATTAACCAGTAATAATTGATTGTTAAATGAGTTATTGTAAAAAATATCGGCAAAACTTGAGCCTATAATGGCTTTAAACCCATAATCGGCAAGCGCCCATGGCGCATGTTCACGAGAAGAACCACAACCAAAATTTTCTCGCGCCAATAAAATGCTGGCACCTTTATAGCGGGGTTTATTCAAGACAAATTCAGGATTAGGTTGCTTGCCAGCATCATCTAAAAAGCGCCATTCATGAAAAGCATGTTTACCAAATCCAGTGCGTGTTACTTTCTGTAAAAACTGTTTAGGAATGATTGCATCTGTATCAACATTAGCCGCATCCAAAGGAACGACTAGCCCAGTATGTTTTGTAAATTTTGCCATGACAAGTCTCTCCTTAAAATGGTTTGCGAATATCTGTAAAATGACCAGTAATAGCTGCGGCTGCTGCCATAGCAGGACTAACTAAATGTGTTCTAGCATCACGTCCTTGGCGACCTTCAAAATTACGGTTGCTAGTTGATGCACAGCGATCTCCCGGTGCTAATTTATCATCGTTCATTGCAAGACACATAGAGCAACCCGGTAAGCGCCATTCAAATCCTGCATCAATAAAAATCTTATCTAATCCTTCGGCTTCAGCTTGTTCTTTCACTGGTCCTGAACCGGGTACAACTAATGCTTGTACACCATCAGCCACTTTGCGTCCTTTAGCAATTTGCGCAGCAGCTCGTAAATCTTCTATACGTGAGTTTGTACAAGAACCAATAAATACTTTATTGATCTTAATATCAGTCATTTTGGTACCAGCGGTTAATCCCATATAAGCTAATGCACGCTCAGCAGAGTGTTTTTCAATAGGATCAGCAAAATCATTAGGATTCGGTACTGTTGCATCAATTGAAGTTACTTGACCAGGATTCGTTCCCCAAGTGACTTGTGGGGCGATATCTTTACCTTCTAACGTCACAACTGTATCAAAATGTGCACCTTCGTCGGTTTTTAGTGTTTTCCAATAAGCCTTCGCTTTGTCGAAGTCTTCACCTTTTGGTGAAAATTGGCGATCTTTTAAGTACTCAAAAGTGACTTCATCTGGTGCAATTATGCCAGCTTTAGCTCCCATTTCAATTGCCATATTACACAACGTCATGCGTCCTTCCATTGATAATGATTTAATAGCATCACCACAAAATTCAACTACATGACCTGTACCGCCAGCACTGGTTGTTTTGCCAATGATAGCTAAAATAATATCCTTAGCGGTAATGCCATCAGCAACATGTCCTTTAACTTCAATTTTCATAGTTTTAGCTCGACCTTGTTTTAAGGTTTGAGTAGCTAACACATGCTCAACTTCGGAAGTACCAATACCAAAAGCTAATGCACCAAATGCGCCATGTGTTGCTGTGTGCGAATCACCACACACAATAGTCATACCCGGTAAAGTCATACCTTGCTCAGGACCGACTACATGGACAATACCACGTAATGGGCTTTGTAAATCATATAACGAAACACCAAACTCTTTGGCATTTTTTGCCAGTTCAGTTAATTGAATGCGAGCCATTTCGCTACAGGCACTTAAATCATTACTTTTGGTTGAAGTATTATGATCCATAGTTGCAAAAGTCTTATTGGGCTGGCGAACTTTACGATTCATTGCACGTAAGCCATCAAAGGCTTGTGGAGACGTGACTTCATGAACTAAATGACGATCGATATATAAAATAGGCGTTTCATTTGGAGCCTCATAAACGACATGCGCATCAAATAATTTCTGATACAGTGTTTTTGACATTGCAGATTCCTTATTATTTTTTACAACTGGTATTAGTTTTAAACTTTGACATTATTTACTAATACTATAATTAATTGAATTAAAAAGGATACAAGGAGCAGTTTATTTTGCATACTTGAGTATCCCTTTACTACACATTTAACATAGCTAATTCAATTAAATAAGCTTACAAATAATGTCTCCCATTTCATCAGTTGAAACGGCTTGTTCTTTTTGTGCAAGATCGATAGTACGATAGCCTTGCTCTAATGCTTTATTTACTGCTGTTTCGATAGCTGAGGCAATATCATCACGTTTAAAGCTATAACGGACTAACAAGGCTAATGACAAAATTTGTGCAGCAGGATTAGCAATATTTTTGCCAGCAATGTCAGGTGCGCTACCACCAGCAGGTTCATATAAGCCAAAGCCTTGTTCATTAAGGCTAGCAGAAGGTAACATCCCCATTGAACCAGTTATCATGGCACATTCATCGGATAATATATCCCCAAATAAATTTGAGCATAAAATAACATCGAATTGAGACGGATCTTTAACAAGTTGCATTGTGGCATTATCGATATACATATGCTCAAGTTCAATATCAGGATAGTTTTTAGCTACTTCATTGACCACCTCGCGCCACAAAATTGAGGTTTGTAAAACGTTGGCTTTATCAATTGAAGTTACTTTTTTGCGACGTAAACGTGCAGCTTCAAACCCCATTTTTGCAATACGTTCTATCTCAAAACGATGATAAACTTCAGTATCAAATGCTTTTTCTTGAGCACCACTACCTTCACGTCCTTTAGGTAATCCAAAATAAATACCGCCAGTTAATTCGCGCATACATAAAATATCAAATCCACGCTCAGCAATATCGGTGCGTAATGGGCAAAGATCTTCTAAGCCTTGATATAAACGAGCAGGGCGCATATTAGCAAATAATTTGAAGTGTTTACGTAGTGGCAATAACGCACCACGTTCAGGTTGCTTTTCAGGTGGTAAATTAGACCATTTAGGACCACCCACTGAACCAAATAAAATAGCGTCAGCTTTTTCACAGCCTTCAAGTGTTTCATTAGGTAATGGGCAACCATGAATATCAATTGCTGCACCACCCACATCATATTCACTAGTAGTAATAGAAAGTTGATATTTTTGGCGGATAACATCTAATACTTTATAGGCTTGTCTCATTACTTCAGGGCCAATACCGTCGCCGGGAAGTACTGCAATATGGTAGTTTTGTGACATTTTTTATTCCTTTACAATCTAAATTAATTTTCATGTTTTGCTGTTAAACGGCAAAACAAATTATTTTTTAGTCATGATGTAATTTTTGTTTTTCTTGTGCAACTTGATTTGCTCTATACACATTATTCAATACATTAATTAAAGCTAAAGCCGATGAGTGAACAATATCAGTTGCAAGCCCCACACCATGGAACTTACGACCTTTATATTCGGCAACAATATCAACTTGCCCTAAAGCATTTTCACCTTGTCCTTTAGAAGCTAATTGATATTTTACAATCGAAATAGGTTCGCCAGTAATACGGTTGATAGCTTGATAAACAGCATCAACAGGACCGTTACCCGTTGCAGCATCAGAATACTTTTTATCACCAATTAACAAGCTAACCGAAGCGGTTGAAACAACCGTCGAACCTGATTGAACATTAAAATAATCTAAAACATAATGTTCTTTTTCATCTTTTAATTGATTGATAAATATTAATGCCTCTAAATCATAATCGAATACTTGGCCTTTTTTATCAGCTAATTCTAAAAATGCCTCATAGACTTGATCTAAGTTATAATCTTTATCGTGATAACCAAGTTCTTCTAAACGATGTTTAACGGCGGCTCGTCCTGAGCGAGAGGTTAAATTTAATTGGATTTGATTTAATCCGATTGATTCAGGGGTCATAATTTCATAAGTTTCACGATTTTTTAAAACCCCATCTTGATGAATTCCTGAGGAGTGGGCAAAAGCGTTACTACCAATAATTGCTTTATTACCTGGAATTGGCATGTTAGTAATTTGGCTAACAATTTGGCTGGTACGATAAATCTCTTGGTGATTGATATTTGTGTGAACATTTAAGATATTTTGACGAACTTTAATCGCCATAATAACTTCTTCAAGTGCGGTATTACCCGCACGTTCGCCTAAACCATTCATCGCACCTTCAATTTGCCGAGCACCTTCTTGAACCGCGCTAATCGAGTTAGCCACCGACATGCCCAAGTCATCATGACAATGAACAGAGATAATCGCTTGATCAATGTTCGGGACACGTTCAAATAGGGTACGAATAATGCCACCAAATTGATAAGGGACAGTATAACCGACAGTATCTGGAATATTGATCGTTCTTGCCCCTGCTTTAATTGCTGCTTCAACGATACGACATAAGTTATCAATTGGGGTACGGCCTGCATCTTCACAAGAAAACTCCACATCATTAGTATAATTACGTGCACGTTTAATACAGTGCACAGCTCTTTCAATGACATCATCAAATGTCATTTTTAATTTATCCTTAACATGTAAGGTTGATGTTGCCATAAAAGTATGAATTCGAAACTGATCTGCAACTTTTAATGCCTCGGCAGCAACATCAATATCTTTATCAACACAACGAGACAATGCACAAACACAGCTATCTTTAATGGTCTTAGCAATCGTTTGAACTGATTCAAAATCACCGGGAGATGAAACAGGAAAGCCAACTTCCATCACATCGACCCGCATTCGCTCCAAAGCAAGCGCTATTTGTAACTTTTCTTTAACGCTCAAACTTGCTTGTAATGCTTGTTCACCATCGCGTAACGTTGTATCAAAAATAATGACTTGATCGTTCATTGTTTTTCCTTTTATATATTTTAGCGCTATCTCGGTATTTCAAGTTAAAAAAACAAAAAACCCGCACTTTAGCGCGGGTTCTTGTTAATTTGTTGAGTTGTTTATTTAACTACTTCTTTTTACTCCACACACAAGCTATCCGCGCAAATTGATGCGAGGAGGAGGCTGAGGTCGAGTGATAAATAGTTAACAAACATAAAAATCTCTATTTGAATTGTAATTAATACTGTCTAAAACTGATGTTATTTTTACCAAATGATATTAGTGGTGTCAATGATTATTTGTAACCAATCTTAATATGTTCTATTTTTATTAAAATAAAGTACTCAATACTAATTAAGGATTGCTTTACTATTTGACAAATCTATTAAAATAATAAGTTGAGACATAATAAAACCGAATTATAATGGTGAAAAGAATAATTCACGAGGGCATAATAATGAACATAGTTGATATTTCTCAAAAACGCTACACTACCAAACATTATGATCCAACAAAAAAAATTCCTGCCGATAAGATTGAACAATTATTAACGGTTTTAAGAAACAGTCCATCATCAGTTAACTCACAACCATGGCATTTTTATGTTATTGATAACGACGAGGCAAAGAATAAAATTTTACCAGCTATACTTGAATTTAATCAACCAAGGGTGACTGGCGCTTCGCATACGATTGTCTTTTGTATTAAAACACCATTAGACGACGCCCATTTAGTTAATCTACTCAATCAAGAAGATAAAGACGGTAGATATCCTTCAGCCGATCTTAAACAAGCACAAGATCAAGGTCGTCGGCACTTTGTAAAGCTCAATAGTGCAACCATTGAATCGCAACAATGTTGGGAAAGTAAACAAGCTTATCTAGCATTGGGGCAACTGCTTTTTGCAGCAGCAGCAATTGGTATTGATTCAACGGCTATTGAAGGATATGATGCCCAAAAAATGGACGATATCTTAGATCTCAAAAGCAAAGGACTTAAAAGTATTGTTGTTGCTACATTAGGCTATCGAGCCGAAAATGACGGCAATGCGCATCGACCAAAATCACGCTTACCTAAAGAGCAACTTTTTACGTTTTTATAAAATAACGAGCAATATTCTCTGTATGAATTAAGATAAATATAGAGGATATTTTTTCAACTATGATAAGTTTAATTGTAGGAAAACATTAAGTTGTTTATACTTCATGTGTAGGACTTACTCGCATTATTTACAGTAAATCTGAGAAAATATGGTAATGAATATACGTAAAACAAAATTAACGCCTTATCACAGACAAGAGATATGGCGTTTATATCATAAAGAAAAAATAACCATCACTGATTTGGCTAAACGTTTTATGGTCAGTCGTCCGACCATTTATAGCGTGCTAAAAAAAGCCCGATTAAATTTGTTTGTGCCTTTAACCAGTAAGAACAAACGCTATAAAACGATTAGTTATGGTATTAAACACCTAGTTAAAGTTGAAAAATCCATTGAAGATAAATTAAGGCGGCAAGCTAAATTATATAACAAAACAAATCCTGACGAAATGTTACATGTCGGCACCAAATATTTAACTTTACCTAAAAACAAAACAAAATAACTGTGATTGGCTATTTTAATAGGTTGCGCTATCGTGGTTGAAAGTAATGGTCTATTTTAGTTGGTCAGATTTCGGACGTGATCACTATTATTAATTTATTTACAAAAAACAGTACGTCCGAAATCACGATACCATAATATCTTAGCTCGCTATAAACACTTGATTTAACCAAAAACAAAATAAAAAATTCAATAAAATCAATAGTATGCCTGAGCGATTTTAGAGTAAAAAAACACACCACTATAAGGTCAATATGCTTGTTTTTTTGCAGTGTCAAAATACGCTAATGACAGAACTAGGGTAGCCGCCAAACAGGACTATTTCATTTGTATGTTTTTTACAAAAATCCACGAAAAAACTAGCCAACTATTTTTTAAACGGCTATACTTTTACGGTTATAGGAAAACAAGCTTATTAAATAAGTAAATAATTATAAAAAATCTAAATAAAACAAAATATTACTTGACAGGTAGACAATAATGCATTATCATTTCTGGCACAAGGCACAAGGCACAAGGCACAAGCACTGGCAAACCTACGATTTAAATTTATTAAATAATCCTATTCGCCGAGTTTTTGCACGAAACTCATTTATATTTTCCAAATTATCTCTCAAATTATCTCGAAAACTCTTGTTGGTGTTGGGCGTGTTATTATTGCCATATTCATGGAGTTTAGAAGCATTAACTAGTAAAAATGGTCGCGTAAAAAATCATCGTAGTGATGCCATAATATTACCGTCGTTCGAAAACCCGTGTCTAAAATATGGTACAGACGGAGATGCAGGTTCAGTTGATTTATGGATATGGATATCGAATCCTGATTATTTTGAGCCAAGTGCGCCATTGGTTTGTTATGCTCAACCTAATTTATCAAACGATTCCAGTAATAATACTGAATATAAAGATTTAGATGGTCCTGATTGGGTAAAAGGAAAAGGATTTGTACCACAAGATATAAACAATCCACAACGTAATTTCCCATCGACAGGAACAAATAATGTTTATTTTTATTTATTATTAGCAAACGTAACGCCCGAAGAGATTATCTCAGCTAATGGCGCTAGAGTATTCCCGGAATCAGGGAGTGGAGTTAGTTTAGCTTTATCATCTGCAATAACACCAGGTTGGGGAAAAGGCTCACGAGATGTAGCTTTAAAGATAGTACTAAAAGGACCAGTAAACAGTAGTGCTAATAAAAACTTTAGCCCTTCTACATTTAAGCTTTATTCAGATAGAGCCAAAAGTAACGTCTTGTATAGCTTTAAAATTGAAAGATGGTATATAGCCCAAGGGGCTAATATTAATGCATCTGTGCAAGATGCAAAAAATTACTGTAACCGAATTGGATACCGAGTGCCGAGTGTTGCAGATTATACTAATGCAAATAATGATGATATTTGGACAGGAGGTATTCCTGGAAGAAATATCAAT
>NZ_LZHK01000006.1:0-19289 GCF_001690415.1 Gilliamella sp. Imp1-1 | reverse complement strand
GGTTACCGCATCATGTGCTTGATAGGCTTGATTAGGTTTTGAGTTTCTTTTTATCTCTCGACTTATTGTCGAAGGATGTCTATTGAGTAGCTGGGCTATCTCTTTTTTATTCTTTCCGGCTTGTAATAATACGAAAATCTGGTATCTTTCCTTCCTAGAAAGGTGATTATAATACATAGCAATCTCCAAACTGTGGTGGTGCGAAGGTGCTAGTATAAATCACCTTTCTACTTTCTTCACTCCACCGTGTTTAAAATTGCACTTCATGTTTGAATCCAGGTTTTTAATGAAATCAAGCGTTTATTCAATTTAAACAAGTAAATGCTTTAGCTTTCTATCTTCATCTTGCAAAATTCACTCATCTAGTTTACTTTACTGGCACACTGAAAATTAAATAAATGATTAGAGCGTAAACATGACGATATCATTTAAAGAGCAGCAACAGCAAATTAGCTTTGTTAAGCAATTTTTTGCTGATCAACTTGCCGAGCGTTTATCACTGATCGAAGTGCAAGCTCCGTTACTAAGTAAAGTTGGCGATGGTATTCAAGATAATCTGTCAGGTACCGAGCACGCAGTACAAGTTAAGGTAAAAGCAATACCTAATGCACAATATGAAGTGGTACATTCACTAGCTAAATGGAAACGTAAAATTTTGAGTGATCACCATTTCGAAGTTGGCGAAGGAATCTACACTAATATGAAAGCATTACGCCCAGACGAAGATCAACTTTCGCCAATTCATTCAGTTTATGTTGATCAGTGGGATTGGGAAAAAGTAATTCGCCCAGAAGATCGCAATTTAACTTATTTAAAACAAACGGTCGAAAATATTTATGCAGCCATTAAAGCGACCGAAAAAATCGTTTCACAGCAGTATCATCTTTCACAATTTTTACCCGAATCTATTACCTTTATCGATAGCGAGCAGTTATTAAAACGCTATCCAAATTTATCCCCAAAAGAGCGTGAAAACGCAATAACTAAAGAACTTGGGGCTGTGTTTTTAATTGGTATTGGCGGTAAATTATCAAATAATGAAAAGCACGATGCTCGTGCACCTGATTATGATGACTGGAGCAGTGAAAACGATTTAGGATCTAATGGCTTAAATGGCGATATTTTAGTGTGGAATCCAATTTTGCATAGAGCATTGGAAATTTCATCAATGGGGATTCGCGTCAATCCTGAAACATTAAAACGTCAATTAAAACTAACAAATGACGAAGATCGTTTAGAGCTTGCTTGGCATAAAGCATTAATTAATGGTGATTTGTTGCAAACCATTGGTGGTGGAATTGGGCAATCGCGTTTGGTTATGTTACTTTTACAACAAAAACACATTGGTCAAGTACAATCAAGCGTATGGAACGAAGACGTCAAAGCAAATTACAGCCATTTGCTCTAGTCACAAACATACAAATATAGGGCATTACGCCCTATTTTTCTGCAAAATTACAAATTAATTTTTGACGGGTAATTTACCTTCGGCTGGTGTTGATTCGGTTGGGGTGTTTGTTGATGGTTTTGCTTTACTGTTCTCAGTTTCCTCTTTTGTATTAGCTGACTGAGTTTGTGTTTGTGTTTGCGTTGCAAAACCATCCAAACGAACATAAACAATACGTTGTTGACCACGATCGCATGAACCAACAATTTTACCTTCGATTTGTTGTTCTGATTTATCAGATGGTTCAAGTTTTAACTGAAATTGTGAAGGTTCAACACCGTTATTTTTGATTTTTTCAGCAATATTAGCACTAATTTCATCACAATTTGAAGCTACTGCCAACATGGGTAAACTAAGTAAAAATACACCGATTAATTTTTTCATTTTCTTTCCCTTTTGACGGTTATTTGATTTTTGGATGCATTATAAAACTATCTATTAGTCTGTCTATCTTCTTTTAAGATGTACTTAAAAATAATCTGCTAGCTTAATTGCCAGTTTCAAAAAACTATCATTTTGTCGATAATATTAAAGTAAATCGATTAACTTGATTTATTCACTGTACAATTTGATAAGTATTTAACAAACCTGTTAATAACTAAATAACATTTTAATTATTAAATATTTTTTTAGCTGATTAAATATTAATCTGTACAATTTTCGATTTAATTTGATAACAAAAAAATCTTTTTTGCAATTCTTGTTGAAATTTACTATCAACTCCAACAACAAAAATGCTATCCCAAAAGCAATAATTTAAACGCAACTAATTACCTGTTACATAATGCTCTTAATAAATTATAGAGCAGTAAAAAAGGCAATTAACCCAAAAATTACGCCTGGTGAATTAGCAATTGCTAGTGGCCAATCTTTCTTTTCTTGTAGCAGGCCATAACAGACCCAAAGCGAGCAGTTAATGGAAGCGGCTAATGGTTGAATTGGATTTGTTTTCAATCCATGCAAATTATCGATGATTTGTGGAATATAAGAAACATACATCCCTAATGACGCCACTGTAGCGATAATACCCAAAATACGAAAAGCCTTAGATGAAAGATGCAAAATAGTCTCCTAATATCGTTTATGGTTTTCACCTGATGCTTGTAATTATAACGATTCAGAATAGTGGCAGTAAACTAACATATTTGGTTCAATGGTAAAGTAAAATAAAAAAAAGGTAAGTAATTAGCCAATTTTTGATTAAGCCATAATGTTATTTATAAGTGATTTTACATTTATTCATAATGTTATAAAAATTTGTCATTTGTTAGCATTGCGTTACAAAAGCAAATAACAAGAAAAAACTAATTTCAATAATTGGTTAAAAGGTGATATTTTGCTCAATTGCCTATTGAGCTTTTTTGAGTGTGGTTTATTTGCGGATAATTAAAAAAGGGGGCTTAAGATATTTATTCACTTTATGACTTAATAACTACTGAATAAACCTGTTGATAACTACGTAACAACATGATTATTAACGTATTTATTGAAAAGATTAAATATTAAACGACCATAAAATTAATTTTATTTTATCTAAAAAAGCAAGTATTTTTATCATTTTTTTGAGATTATTTGCTGTTCAAAATGCCCATAACTTAATCTAATTGTCCCTAAGTTATCACCAAAGTCAGTCCCTTGCGATACCGTTACACCTTTTGATAACAGTTGGTTAAGTAAGGCTAATTCCTGCGCTACCGTTTTTACAGGTAAATGCGCATATAAATGAAAGCCACCTAGTGGAGGTTGATAAGTAATCTCACCACCGAAATAGCAATCCAACCAATACATTAACTGCTCTGCTCTGCTTTGTAACGTTTCCCGTAGCTGTTGTTGATGGACAGTGTGATGATGCTGTAGATATTCTTGAGCTAATAATTGCGGCAATATACTTAACCCCGAATCAATGTGTTGCCGAATATTGGACAGATTTTTGATAATATTACGCGGTGCTACCATCCACCCAATACGGATATTTCCCCCTATATATTTTGATAGCGATCCTAAATAGATAACTTGATTATGCTGATCCCATTTTTTTATGGGCAATACTGGCAAATTAGGTTTAAACGCTAAACTGCTATAGGCATCATCCTCAACAATACCAATACATTGCGAACGGCAAAATGCAAGAATTTCCTGTTTTCGTTTATTACTCATAACAAAGCCCATTGGGTTTTGAAATATAGGATTCAAAAATAACCATTTTATTTGATGTTGTTGTACGCAATTTGCTAGGCTTTCAAGAGTAATACCTTCATTATCACATTCAATACCATATAAACGTAATCCAGCAGCCTGAAACAAAGGTAAGGAGTAAAAATAGGAAGGAGATTCAATTCCAACTGTATCACCTGGCTTAAGTAAACCCTGTGTAATAAGAAATAACGACTGTTGCGTGCCGGATGTAATTAAAATTTCGTTAATATCAACTTGCATAGAAAACTGCGTTTGCATGTAAGTTGCAATTTGAGCTTTAAGCGATGGTAAACCTAATTGTAATGCATCGCTGTTTTTTTCATGCATAATCAATTCATTTAACGAGGTATTAGGTAGCTGTAGTTTGGGAATTAAATTGGTTGGCAAATCACCATTAGCCAGATCGCAAATATGCACTTGTTGCGCACGTACTTGTGCCACTTTTTGTTGATAAAATGATTTATTATCTCGATAAAAATGGGCAGGTAAACGCCAATTGATCGATGAATAAGTTTGTACGCCCCATTTTTTATTATTGACATAAGTACCACTGCCTCGACGTCGAATTAGTATGTTTCGTTCAGTCAACAGCTCCAATGCATGTACTACAGTTGAGCGGTTAATCTGTAACATTTTGGCTAGATCCCTTTCTGAAGGTAACCTTTCGCCAGCAATCAAAATTCCTTGCTCAATATAATATTCAATTAAGTGAGTCAATTGTTGAAAAAGTGATCCTTCAAATTGAGTTAGTTTTTGTTTTTGCCACATATTTTATTTTTAAATACTTGTTTTTTTTAGAAAATACATTAAAAATCAAATAAAATCAATAGTCTACCTGAACGATTTTTATAGTAACACCAATAAACCTAAAATTGGATGGTTTTATTATAGTCCAATTGGCTGTTTCGTCTAACTGTTTCTTTTTGAATAATACTTTTCAAACAAGGCCAATTTTCAACTAGGAGTAAAAAATGAATCAAATTACAGGAACACAGACCGTTAAACGTGGTATGGCACAAATGCAAAAAGGTGGCGTAATCATGGATGTTGTTAATGCTGAACAAGCTAAAATTGCCGAACAAGCTGGTGCAGTTGCGGTAATGGCTTTAGAGAGAGTACCGTCAGATATTCGAGCTGCTGGTGGTGTCGCTCGAATGGCAGATCCTACTATTGTTGAACAAGTCATGAATGCAGTTAGTATACCGGTCATGGCTAAGGCACGTATTGGCCACATTGTTGAAGCACGTATTTTAGAATCAATGGGGGTTGATTATATTGACGAAAGCGAAGTACTAACCCCAGCCGATGAACAGTACCATCTTCTAAAAGATGAATTTACCGTGCCTTTTGTTTGTGGCTGTCGTGATTTAGGTGAAGCACTACGTCGAATTGGTGAAGGAACATCAATGTTACGTACCAAAGGCGAACCAGGAACAGGGAATATTGTTGAAGCTGTTCGCCATATGCGTAAAGTAAATGAGCAAATCCGTTTGGTCACAGGAAAATCAAAAGATGAGCTAATGACTTTTGCTAAAGAAATTGGCGCATCTTATGAGCTTGTATTACAAGTAAAACAACTAGGTAAGTTACCAGTTGTAAATTTTGCCGCTGGCGGCGTTGCTACCCCCGCCGATGCGGCACTTATGATGCAATTGGGTGCCGATGGTGTTTTTGTTGGATCGGGCATTTTTAAATCTCAAAATCCAGAAAAGTTTGCCAAAGCCATTGTGCAAGCTACTACTTATTTTGATGATTATCCACGATTAGCCGAATTATCAAAAGGATTAGGCGAAGCCATGAAAGGCATTGAAATCAGCACACTTGCTCAATCAGAAAGAATGCAAGATCGAGGTTGGTAATGGCAAAATCATCCAAAATAAGCAATGTTAAGTACATTGGTGTGCTCAACTTACAAGGAGCAGTTAGTGAGCATATTTCGATGCTAAATAGTATCGATAATGTACAATCAATACTAGTTCAGAAACCCGAACAATTAGCTAATTTAGATGGTTTAATCATTCCCGGCGGAGAGTCGACCACAATTAGTCGATTAGTTAAACAAAATGGGCTTTTAACGCCCATTCAACAATTTGCCAAACAAGGAAAAGGAATCTTAGGTACTTGTGCTGGACTAGTGCTCTGTGGCAAAACGACAACTCATAACGAGGTCGAATTATTAGATTTGATGGATATTTGCGTTGAACGCAATGGTTTTGGTCGGCAAATTAACAGCTTTGAAACAATGTTAGAGATACCAAATATTGGTGAGCAAATTCCAGCAGTATTTATTCGTGCGCCTTATATAGCCAAAGCCGGTGAGCAAGTCAATCAGCTAGCTTTTATTGATAATCATTGTGTGATGGCACAGCAAGATAATATTTTGGTTTGCTCATTTCACCCCGAACTAACCGCCGATAATCGAATTATGCGTTACTTTGTTGAAAAATGTTGTAATTAATTGATTAATATTTATTTTATGTTATTGATAATGGATTATTAATGACTAGCTTAAGTGTTCTATAAAATTTTTGAACACAGCTAATAACCATAGCCAGCTATTCTGTCAGTAGACATCTATTGCTCTCGTCTGAGGGCTTTTTTAATTTATATGGCACCTACTCAGCGGTAAGCCTAGCCAGGCGAGGGACATTCAGAAACATATTTTTCTAAACCGCCTACTCGGCGGTAAACGGAACAGTATTAACTAAGTGTTTAATCATTATTTTCTAAACCGCCTACTCGGCGGTAAACTTTGCTGTTGTTGTTCGGGTGAAATAGTGTTATTTCTAAACCGCCTACTCGGCGGTAAACTAGAATCCGATATACTATAAATCTTGTTTCGCAAAAGACAAATAGGATTTTTGCTTTTAAAAACCCTTTTTTTAGAACTTTTTTAGTGTGTTGTTTTTATTCTATTTTATTTATTATTAAAAAAAAGGGTTAGCACAAGTTTGATCTTTTCAAAATGAGTGAAATTATCTGTTCAAAAATTCATTTCTTAACTCACCATCCAAATTATTTAAAATTTTCAAACTTTCACTAATAACCATTTGGCTTTAACAACTAAGATTAAATATGAGTATTAATATGAATTAATACAAATAAATCGCTTTAGTTTGCCGCTTCAAGCCGATAACTGTTATAATCTTTGCTATTATTTTCAATGTTGGATCACCTACTATGTATATCATCTACGGTATCAAAAACTGCAACACGATGAAAAAAGCTTTTACTTGGCTTGATGATCATCATGTAAGCTATCAATTTCATAATTATAAAACCGATGGGCTTTCAGAAGAGCTATTGGATGCTTTTTTACAATTGATTGATTGGCAAAGCTTGCTCAATACACGGGGTACTACTTGGCGTAAGTTAGATGAATCTGTTCGTGCTGAGGTTAATAATACTCAAACAGCTAAAAAGATTATGTTAGCCAATCCATCTATTTTAAAACGCCCTTTACTTATCGATGGAAAGCGTGCATTGTTGGGCTTTTCAGAGGAACTTTATTCACAATTTATTTTGCAATCTAAATAAAAAATCGAGACCACTATGACTGAACCTGTTATTGCACTGACTCAAGCACTCATCGCCGAAAAATCAATAAGTCCTGACGATAAAAATTGTCAAAAAATGATTATTGAACAGCTAAAACCGCTCGGTTTTACTATTGAAGAAGTTAATATTGGAAAGACCAAAAATTTATGGGCTTATCATGGCAAGGCTAACAGCAAAACCTTAATGTTTGCTGGACATACCGATGTCGTACCAGCTGGTGATGAAAGCAAATGGCTTTATCCTCCTTTTTCGCCAACCATTGATGAACAAGGCGTGCTTTATGGACGTGGTGCATCTGACATGAAAAGTGGCGTTGCTGCCATGGTTTGTGCGGCTGAAGATTTTGTTAAGCAACATCCAAATCACGCTGGGCGAGTAGCTTTTTTAATTACATCAGACGAAGAGGCCGATGCAACCGATGGCACTGTTAAGGTTGTCGATTTGCTAATGAAGCGTCAAGAACGTGTTGATTATTGTATTGTGGGCGAACCGTCAAGCGATGCTGTACTTGGCGATCAAATTAAAAACGGTCGCCGTGGTTCACTAACAGCTAATTTAATTGTGCATGGTATTCAAGGTCATGTGGCTTATCCTCACCTTGCCGATAACCCTGTCCATCGTTTTGCACCTGCATTAAATGAATTGGTTAGCACAGTTTGGGATAAAGGCAATCAGTATTTTCCTCAAACAACTATGCAAATTGCCAATATTAATGGCGGTACAGGTGCTGAAAACGTTGTGCCAGGTGATCTAAGTGTGCAATTTAACTTTCGCTATAGTAGTGAATTAACTGATACGATAATTAAAGCGCGCGTTGAGCAGATTTTACAAAAACATAATTTGAACTATACGTTATCTTGGCGATTATCAGGACATCCTTTTTTAACACCACAAGGCGATTTAACTAACGCTGCTGCAAGTGCTATTAAGGAATTTACCAACATTGATACCAAGCTATCGACCAGCGGCGGTACTTCAGATGGACGCTTTATTGCTAAGATGGGCTGTCAAGTGATCGAACTAGGTGTATTAAATAAGACTATTCACAAAGTCAACGAAAACGCCAACTGCAAAGATATAATTACCTTAACTGCAATTTATTACCGCATATTGGAAAAATTACTGTTGGTATAATTGTGGCACAATTGTTGTTGACCTAGCAACTATAACTTGGCGATTGCGATTTTAACCTAAGAGGAAGTACGATGGAGTGGCTTAAAGATTACTGGTGGATAATTGTGGTTATTTTAATTGGGATTTTTATTAATACCATTAAGGCGCTGAATCGACTAAGTTATAAAGCGTATCTTGAAAAAAAGAAAGGGATAAAACCTATCCCTTATCAAGATGATGACGACGATTGGTCATCAACAAATTCGGCGAAGAAAAAATAACTCTCTGCTTAACGAAAGTCTTGGCTACTACTGTCAAATAAGGCTTGATGACGGTAGCGATCAACCCACATTGCCGTTGCGCCACATACCGCAATAGGCATAATAATTAAATTAAGCAATGGCACCATGGTAAAAAAGCTGACTATCATACCAAAAGTTAAGTTATCTACCCGATCTTGCTTGAGTAATTCACGCATACGGTGAAAAGTAATTTTGTGGTTATCAAAGGCATAATCAGCATATTGGATATTAATTTGCCAAGCGGTAAATAAAAACCAAACCACTGGCGTTACTGATTGCCCAATAACAGGAATAAAATAAGTTAGCAGTATCGGAATTGCCCATAATAAATAGTTAAGTAGTTTTTGTAGTTCACGTTTAAAAATACGAGGAAGATCCTTAATAAGACTTATCCACGACATATCTGCTGAGGGGTTCTCCGTTAACTGTGCTTCAACCTGTTCAGCTAACAAGCCATTAAACGGAGCTGCTATGATATTGGTTACCGTACTAAAGAAATAACAAAACAAAACAACCAATGCTAAAATAACAATAAAAACAATAATATATCCAAGCCAATGTAACCAACTTGGCATATACGACACTCCCCAATCAACCATGCCCGAGATAGCCGTAAAGAACCAATAAAATAATGCTGACATAATCACAACATTGGCAATTAATGGTAAAAAAACAAATCGCTTAATACCTGGACTAAACGCCAATGACCAACCTTTAAAAAAATACTCAATACCTGTCGTGGGTTGATTTTTTGGATTTTGAGTTTGTTTTTTTGAATGGCGATGTTGTGCTTGGTTTTCTAATTTATTTTGCGTCACATTCGATTCCTTTTTAATTAAAACGAATTATGTTAAAACTAGTTAGGTAAAAATTAAGTTGAACTTAAACATAATAACTATTGTAAACATAGCCCTTGGTAACCTGCAATGATAATCAGCTATCTTTATTATTGGTTTTTTCGTCAAAAAGCACATTATTGCCATTATTTACTAACTATGAATCGCTAACTTGAATTGCTAACCATGTTTTGATCTCTTGCTTGATGGTTTGCATTAATGCATTTTTTCCTGCAAGTTGATATGAACTAATGAGCAAAGATTGGTTGTTTTTGCTTTTTATTAGTGCTGATAACACAGGCAATGTTAGTTGTTGCTGTGGTTGCGATTGTTGATGCGTTTGATTATAGCGAACTAATCGACACAGTGTGGCATAAGTGGCTTCAAACGGTCGATGATAGTAAGCAAACCCATTTAGTTCATCAAAATCGTAGGCGTCTAAATCTTGTGTTAATTGTGACTTATCTTTACTCTCAATCATCTCAGTAAATGGTAAATCAATAATATCTTTGAGCCAATAAACATTACGCTGTAATTTTTGTTTTAATTTAATGGTTAGATTTCGCCCTGAATCGGTTAATGGCCTTAGCGCCATAACTGAATAACTACCACTATTTGCCTGTTTATGACTACTGACATGCACCAAAACAAACCCACAAGCAATCCAGAATTGGTAATTAGACGGGGTATAAGCAAAGCTAACCGATAAAAAGTCGATATTCTGAGCTTTGGCATCTTTAAAGATAGTTTGCACAAGTTGCCTTGCTATATTTTGTCGCCGATAGGCACTAATAACCGCAATACGATTAATCCGAATTGAGCGCAATTTAGCCGCCTGCTGCTCACCTGCATGGGCGACTAACGACTGTGCGACCAAATTACCTTTTGGTCGACGTGTACCTTGCCACACTTCGGTTATTAAACTATCTGGCAAGTTACCTTCAACAACAGTGAGTGCGGCAGCTATTTGATTATGGTTAGCTGTTGCTTGCCAAATTGTCAAATTTTGCGCATCAAACAAGCGTCTTAAATCAACTAACGTAGTTTGGTAATGTGCTATTTTCAATAAATAAAATATCGATCTTAATATATCAACATTATTACGTTCAACTTTTGAATTTTGGATTGATGATGAGCTTACATCAAAATAATCGCTTTTTGTTAATAAACCATTAAGTAACAATCGATCACTAAATTGCTCTAGCATATCGCCTGCCTGCCAGCGGATGGGGCTAAATAGCTCAAAATATTGATATGCTTTATTTGATAACAATTTCAACAAAAAGCCCTGTCCTGTACCCTCATACCCATCAGCAGTCGTTGTTAATAATACTCGAGTGTTATTTGCTTTAGCTAGTTTTAACAATTTTTCCAGCATGGGAAGTGGGATAATGGCAGCTTCATCAATAATTAAATAATCGGCAACAGTAATACATGATTGAGCAATTAATTCATCTGGGGCAAAAAATGGGGTATCGGGCTTAGCAAAAGCAAAAAAGGTGGTCAGTGCTGATTTATTTGGTGCTGTCACAATACAACGTTGGTAATGGCTAAATAACCCAGCTAGTGCCGATTTACCGCGTCCACGTTTAGCGACTAATACGTTAATAGGCTTAGTGCTATTTAATAATTGTTTTAAAGTTGCTTGTTGCTCGGCTAAATCACAAACGTTATCAATAATAACTTCAGGCAGGGATATCTTGGAGGATATAACCTGTTTTGATGAAATTTTAGGATAAATTGATAAACCAAATTCAGTTAAAGTCTGTATTAAATGTGCAACGAAATTAGGCACATTAATGGGCATTTGGCTTTCGTTCCAACGTAAGCTATCTTGATCATGCCAAGTAGACAGATTTTTAGGCAATAATAAAACCAATATACTACCTTTAACTAACGTGCCAACAAGCATAGCAAAGGCATCAAGATTAAATCCTACCGTTGCATCAAAAATAGCATGTCGATACTGCTGCCCTAACAACTGTTTAGTTTGATTGGGCGGTATTACATCAGAAATTAATGTATTGGGTAAATAACTAGAAAGTTCGGAGTGAGATGTAACCGTTAACCAATCACCTGAGTAATGACAAATAGTCTGGCTAAGTTGCTCGAATAACTGTGTGGCTTCACCCTGTAACACCCATAGCGTTCTTGTGCTGTTGGGATACTTGTGCATAGGTTAACTTTTTCCAATTAACAACGACAAAATACCTGCAGCAATCAGAGGACCAACAGGAATACCTTTGAAAAAAGCCACACCAATTAGCGTACCAATAATTAAGCCATTAATAATCGTGGGGTGTGCACCAATGAGAGATATACCTCGGGTACCAAGCCACGATACTAAAATTCCAACAAAAATAGCTAATATAGATTGCCAAGTGGTAAATGATTTAGCAATATCGCCTATTTTTAACGAGCCATCAGCTAAAGGCACCATCATTGCGGAAGTTAAAATAACAATACCAATTGTTAAGCCATATTGATTTAAAAACGGAAAATAAGTGGCAAGCGGAGTTAATTTAAACAGTAACAATAACAGCACTGCAAATGTCACGGTGTTATTATGTGTTAAATAACACAGTGCCGCTAACCCCAAAAGTAGAAAAAAAGAGATATCAAACTGTGCAAACATTACAAAGGAACACCAATTCGTTTTGCTACTTCTTCATAGGCTTCAATCACACCGCCCAAACCTTGGCGAAAGCGATCTTTGTCCATTTTTTTCATTGTCTCTTTTTCCCACAAACGACAACCATCAGGAGAAAACTCATCACCCAAAGTGATTTCGCCTTTAAATAATCCAAATTCGAGTTTGTAATCAACCAATATTAGTCCTGCTTTATCAAACAAATCAGTCAAAATCGTGTTAATTTTAAAGCTAAGTTCTTTCATTCTAGCAAGTTGATCATCGCTAGCCCAACCGAAAGCCTTGCAGTGTGATTCATTAACCATTGGATCATGCAATGCATCGTTTTTTAGAAATAATTCAAACGTAGGAGGATTTAAAACTTTACCTTCTTCAACCCCTAAACGTTTAACTAAAGAACCCGCGGCTCGATTACGTACCACACACTCAACAGGTACCATTTGCAACTTTTTAACTAGCACTTCATTGTCAGATAATAAGGCTTCAACTTGAGTTGGAATGCCAGCTTCACGCAATTTGCTCATAATAAAATAGTTAAATTTATTATTAACCATTCCTTTACGATCTAACTGTTCAATACGCAATCCGTCAAACGCCGATGTATCATTACGAAACTCAAGAATTAATAAATCAGAGTTTTCGGTGGTATATACTGTTTTAGCTTTACCACGATAAAGCTCAGCCAACTTTTTCATGTTTATAACCTTATATCAATTGCCAATAAATAATTAAGGAGCTATTCGCTCCTTAAATTCCAAACTTACTCTTGATTTGCACCGCTTACGGCTGTTGCTGTTTTTTTACCTTCGGTATTTTCTTTTTCAGCCTCTTTATCTTGTGCTTTTCGTGGTACAGCCCGAACTGAATCAGGTGCAACATCATCCATTATGTCATTGAATAAACTTACAACATAGCGTTGCACTTCAATTGGTTGCGAAATTAAATCTTCAGTACCACGGGTTAATGAGGTGATTGAAATGGTGATTGTTTCAGTATCGCCAACCAAGTTTCGTGTCATTGAATAAGTGGCTTCAACGGCTCGATTTTCGTCTGCACGCACCATAAAGGCTTTATTGGTTTTAATGCTGTTATTATCACGGCTAGCGATAAAGATATTTTTTTTATTTAGACTATTAGGAATACGATCCCAGACATTATTGCTTAATGGCACATTAAAAGTGACCGAACCGTTATTATAAATCGCAAATGCATCTTGAATAGTTGGGATCGGTAAAATTGGTGGCCTAATATCAAGTTTTTTACCTAATTCGCCTTTAACCTCAGTTTTAACAACATAAAAATCGCCACTTTCCGCAGGCACCGAAACACCTTCAGGAATAATTAACGGTTTTAACGTAGGTGATTTAAGGTAATCTTCATTACCTTCAACTTCACGCTTATAATTTTGATCACTACCACAGCCAACAAGAAATAAAGAAGTCACAACGGTTAAAACAGCTGTTTTTTTAATGACGTTACCTTTAAATAAGGTTAAGTTTAATGTTCTGTTTAATGTGCTATTTAACATAAATATCTGCTTTTAAAATTAAAGGTTATATTACAATAAATTCGCGTCTTTTAACGCTTGTTCAACCGCAGGAATTGACGATGTGCTCAATGAGACCATTGGTAATCTAATTGTTGCATTTTGCGTTAAACCTAATCTTGCACAAGCCCACTTAGCTGGTGTTGGGTTGGGTTCAATGAACAAATTGTGATGCAAAGCCATTAAAGTATCGTTTAAATTGCGGGCTTCTTGAATTTGATTATTAGCCACAAGCTTACACACAGTCGCAACCGCCTTAGCTGCAACATTAGCTGTAACAGAAATAACGCCATCGCCACCTAAAATCATAAAATCTAAAAAGGTTGAATCATCACCACTCAATAATTTAAAATCAGGTCCAACCAATTTTCGAGTAGGATAAACTCTTGAAAGATCGCCTGTTGCATCTTTTAATGCAACAATATTTTTGATTTTAGCTAACCGACCAACAGTTTCAGGCTTGATATCACTACTCGTACGGCCTGGTACATTATATAAAATCTGTGGCAACTCCGTACTTTCGGCAATAGCTTTAAAGTGCTGATACATACCTTCTTGTGTCGGTTTATTATAATAAGGTGCAACCGTTAAACAGCCTACGACGCCAATATTTTCGACCTTACTGGTTAATTCTATAGCCTCCTTCGTTGCGTTTGCGCCTGTGCCAGCAATAATGGCAATGCGCCCATCAGCATAGTCAATTGTTCTTTTAATTACATCAATATGCTCATGGTGATCAAGTGTTGCTGACTCGCCTGTTGTACCAACCGAAACAATACCCGATGTTCCATTTGCAATATGATATTCGACCAATTTTTTTAAGCTTACGTGGTCAACGTTTCCTTTTGTATCCATGGGAGTAACAAGTGCGACCAGACTTCCTGTAAACATAAAATGACCTCTCACATAATTGGTTTATAACACAACGTAAAGAATAAAAATCTGCGGATAAGTATGCGATATTTCTAGACTAAATTCAACTTTTGTTATACAGGATTATCAATATCGACAAAAATAACCTCAACACCGTAACAGCTCGCTAACCATTCACCCAATTTTTTAATACCGTAACGTTCGGTAGCATGGTGTCCAGCAGCATAAAAATTAATACCATATTCACGTGCAATGTGGATAGTGCGTTCAGACACTTCGCCAGTAAAAAAAGCATCCACTCCCATTAATGCTGCTTGTTCAATATAATCTTGCCCTCCACCACTACACCATGCAATACGATTAATAACTTGCGGAGCATTATCTCCACAAAATAGTACTTGTTGTTGGTTATTGTGTAATACTTGCTCAAGTTGGTGTTTAAATTGTAAAGCGGTAAGTGGCGTGTTTAATGTACCAGTAAAAAGCAGATCGGTAATGTCATTGCGTTTATCGACTGAAATACCCAACAAGTTAGCCAGTTCAATATTGTTGCCCAAAACAGGATGACCATCTAATGGCAAGTGATAACCATATAAATTAATATCGTTAGTTAACAGTTTTTTAATCCTTTGATATTTAATACCTGTAATGGTTTGTGGTTCACTCTTCCAAAAATAACCATGATGTACCAGAACTGCGTCAGCTTTTAATTCAACCGCCTTATCTAACAATAACTGGCAAGCAGTCACTCCTGTAACAATTTTATTCACTTGCTTGCGCCCCTGCACTTGCAATCCATTTGGCGCATAGTCACGATAACAACTAATTTGTAGCTCGTTATTAATAATTTGTTCTAATTCAAAGTTGTGCATTATTCGCTCAGTTTTAATATTGTTTAATAATAATTGATGATTATAATCACTTTAACCAATAATCGCACCTACTCATTCGTTTAATGTAATTTGAATAAAACTACTGTATTGGCTTTTTACAAAGATTAACAAATTGAATACAAACTCTTGTAGCCAATACTAGGCGAACTAGTTAAAAGCTGGCATAATAGCACTTTTTTTGATAGATAAGAAAAATTAACGTGCCGAACGCCAAATTATGTGAACGCTTTCGAGGGTTCTATCCTGTTGTAATTGATATTGAAACATCAGGATTCGATCCAAAACTCAACGCTATTTTAGAAATCGCCGCTATCACTTTAAAAATGACCTCTGATGGCTGGTTAGAGCCTGATCAATCCTTACAATTTAATGTCGAACCATTTAGCAGTGCAATTTTAGAACCATCAGCCCTTGCTTTTAATGGCATCGATCCTGATAATCCACTTCGTGGTTCTGTTAACGAAAAGCATGCCTTAGAGGAAATTTTTAAAATGGTTAGATCTGGCATAAAAGCTAGTGAATGTACTCGAGCAGTGATTGTTGCTCATAACGCACACTTTGATCATAGTTTTTTAATGGCGGCTGCTGAACGCACAGGCATAAAACGCAACCCATTCCACCCATTTGCTACCTTTGACACTGCGTCACTCAGTGGTTTGGTTTTTGGCCAAACAGTGCTCGCCAAAGCCTGTCAAGCAGCGCAAATCACATTCGATCATAAGCAAGCTCACAGTGCGCTATATGATACACAAAAAACGGCAATACTTTTTTGTAAAATTGTTAATCGACTTAAATCACTTGGAGGATGGCCTTTGGCAGTTACAGATTCTGATGTAGATACAAAAATCGAAAAAGATTTAGATAATAAACAACAATATGAACAGTAACAATTTCAAAAGTAAACAGTATTAATTTACAAAAATAAAAAAGCGCGCCTATTTTGCGCGCTTAATTTACCATACTGCATTAAATTAGGATTTATACTTTTCCGCAGTTTGCTTAATAAGCGTTTGCAGTTCGCCTGTTTGAAACATCTCTAACATAATATCACAGCCACCTACTAATTCGCCTTCAACCCATAATTGTGGAAACGTTGGCCAATTAGCGAATTTAGGTAATTCGGCACGAATATCAGGGTTTTGTAAAATATCAACGTAAGCAAACGCTTCACCACATTGCGACAAAACCTGCACCGCCTGAGCCGAAAAACCACAGCTTGGCAATTTTGGCGAACCTTTCATATATAAAATAATCGGGTTATCGGCAATTTGTTTTTTGATTTTGTCGAGTGTTGTCATTTCAGTCGTCATGCGATTTCCTTGGTAATTTATTGTAATAATGCGAGCTATTTTAACGTACAATTTTGCTTGTTCCTACTGGTATCTTATAACCAAGCTACTTAATGGGGATTTTTAGAGCAAATTATGGAGGCGTTATTTTTTTAAAACAATTAAAATAAAAATAATAAAACCAACCTAATCCCTGACGTTTTTTTGCTGGAAAAAGTGGGTTTTACTGGATTTACCTTTGTAAGACTCCTCTTTGTCGGTTCGTGCGCCACCTGCTTACACAGAAAGCGCTTACTTTAATTCGTTATCTTTAATTAACCTATCACTCTAGGATTAAGAACTAAGTGCTAAGGAGTTGTACAAATTCCATACGAGGAGAAACTTGGAAAAAGACCCATCACGCTACCATTTCCATTTACAACGAATGAATCATCACCTGTCCAGTACTCTCCGAAGCGGTTGAAGTTTGTATCACGGTAACCGGCCAACAGCCCCCATTCCGCAAAAAATCCTGCCCCTATTCGGCGCTGATAATGATTACCTGTTGATGATGGCGTAGCACCGACAGCTCCATTACATCGCCTATCTGAATTCAAACCAAAACACACAGCATTAGTCAGATCCTTTACCTGTGGTATACGATATCCTAACCCCCTACACCAATCGTCTTGCTCAAAAGAATACGCTCCTTGATCTCCTCTGTGAACAAACCACTTTTGTAATACAAATGCATATCTTACTATCTCATTACCGCTTCTATCTCTCCCCACTAATACGAATTCCCAAGGTAACCTTGGTACAGTAATTCGACGCGGATAAGGATTATACCATTGAAATCTAGCCTCTGGCCCCTTTAGAGTAACACGTGTTACCATTTCTTTAGTCCATCTATCGTTTGTCATTGTCTTTTTTACGGTGACGGTTATTCCATCATGCGTGACTGGTGTCCATGTCAATTGATCTGGATCAACTCCCTTTATCGCTAAATCAAAAAATAATCCATCAGCCCCTGTGGTTGGAAAATTAGATTTTGGATCTGATTGAATGGGAAATCCCTCTTTTACATTCCATGCGTCAATAGGGCCTGCATATTGATCTGTACCCCAATCCTTATTTGGCCTTACATAACTAATAGCTGGTATAAAAGGTTCATCTGGTAATGGTTCTGATGGTAATATTATGGCATCACTACGATAATTATTCGCTCGACCACTTGTGCTAGCCAATGCCTCTAAACTCCATAAATAGGGCAATAATAACAGCCCCAACACCAACAAAATTTTTCGGAACAACTTCGATGATGAGTTGAGAGATAATTTGGAAAATATAAATGAGTTTCGTGCAAAAACTCGTCGGATAAAATTATTTGATAAATTTAAGGCATAGGTTTGCCAGTGCCTTGTACCTAAAATAATAATGCATTTTATTTCGCCTGTCAAGTAATTATTTGTTTTATTTATATTTTTATAATCATTAGCTTATTTAATAAGCATGTTTTCCTATAACGATAGAAGTATAACCATTTAAAAAATAGTTGGCTAGTTTTTTAGCGAATTTTTTGTAAAGAAATGTAAAGATGAAAACAATTCAGCCTTAGATAGGAATAAATTTTCAATAAAAATATAAAGTTATATTTATGATAATTTAGATTTTGTGGGATTATTAATATAGGTAATAACGTTTGAGTTAGTAAATTTTTATGCTTTCTTCCACTTTAATCATTTTATCCATAATATTCTCCTCGTCCCAAATTGGACAGAAGTTGCCTCAAAAATATAAATAAAAATCATAAGAGAAAATACTTAAGTCAGAAATTTGAGTGTCAAATTCAAACAACAAACAGCAAATTATTCGTTATCTGATGCTCATCTTTCTATCAGCAAACTTACTAACACCTAGGCAGGATAAATTAACAAAAAACTTAAAGACATTGAGTCTGCATCATAATGCAAAGGACATAATAATACTCAATAGTACATGGGTAACTGATACAACTTATATTAAAACAGATAAAGATGGTTATATTTTCCCATAATTATCGATTTATATAGACAAACAGTAATGACTAGTCAAACTTGTTATCACATATGTTATGTTTTTAGCAAAATTATATTATACAAAATTTTATGCCTTTCAATTGAAAGAAGCACCTACTTTATTTTCTTTAACTTAATGTAATAATGCGATTATTCCTACAATTAGCTAAATAAAGTGAATAACCGCAATCAATTATCACTAGTGATTTATGGACTTATTATTAATTTTTTGTGTTATGAATGTAGTAAAAAATTTCATCGCTTTTAAAATAAGAAGAATAAAAAAATAAATGACGAAAGGGAATACAAATATATAACTCCTGGATTCAAACATGAAGTGCAATTTTAAACACGGTGGAGTGAAGAAAGTAGAAAGGTGATTTATACTAGCACCTTCGCACCACCACAGTTTGGAGATTGCTATGTATTATAATCACCTTTCTAGGAAGGAAAGATACCAGATTTTCGTATTATTACAAGCCGGAAAGAATAAAAAAGAGATAGCCCAGCTACTCAATAGACATCCTTCGACAATAAGTCGAGAGATAAA
>NZ_LZHK01000005.1:0-17349 GCF_001690415.1 Gilliamella sp. Imp1-1 | reverse complement strand
CTCTTGTTCTTGTGGACTGCGATTATCTTTTGTTTTAAATGAGCCGCTTTGGCTTGCTTGCGTTATCCAACGGTCCAAAGCTGATGGTGTCAAATCATATTCGGCAACGATTTCACTACGTGATTTACCATGTTGATAAAGACTGACCATTTGGTGTTTAAAATCATCTGTGAATGTTCGTCTTTTGCGTTTAATCTTATTCATATTTGTTCCTTTTTTAGTTGTGATAAGTTTACCTTACCCCTTAAAAAAGTTGTATGATTTAGTGTAGCCGATCCACTTTTTATTAGAGAAAATAAGTGGAATAATCAAAGCTAACCTTTATAATTAGATTTTATTTTTATAAAACTGGCAGATATTATATTAATAGTATTTGCCAGTTTTTTATTTTGTTCTTCTAATTTTGAGTTATTTGTGAACTTTTTATAAAGTGTTAATTAAGTGAAAATATTCTTTTTTTAAGGGACTTTTTCATTCAAATAAGATAAATTACTTAAACATTGGTGGAAAATATTTTTGCATTTTAGTTATTACTATTTTTTAATAAAAGGCATAATTATGCGTTATAACGAACCACAAATGTTGACGTCAATTTTGACACAAGCCTCTTCTCTGTCTAAGATTCAAGATAGAACTAATGCATTATGCTCTTTAGCTAAAGTTGTTTATGATTTATTGCCTTCACCATTAAATCAACAATGCCGAGTTGCTAACTATCGCCAAGGTGTGTTGATTTTAGAGGTTAGCTCAGCTTGTTGGTTAACTAGATTGAAATATGAACAAAGCAATTTAATTTCTGAAATACGAAAAATTATTTTACCATCCTTATCTTCTATTCAATATCAGATTAATCCAGATATTTCAGTGAGGTGGTCACAGAGCAATTATCAAAGTGATAAGTCATCTTTAGCTTCAAGCGTGATGACACAAAAAAGCGCAATGTTTCTATCTGCATTAGCAGAAAATGCACCAGACAAGTTAAAAAAACAATTGATAAAACTTGCTAACCATGCAAAATAAGCGCTGATAATTAGTCTTCAATTTTATAAAATTATATATCTTAAAGATATAAGGAGTGAATAATGGATAAAGGCATGCTTACTTATCTTATAATTGGATTCGTGATTGGTTTTATTATTTGTTTCATTTTTATTAGTGTTATTAGTCCTAAGGCACGTAAATATGCCAAAGTTAAACAAGAGTTAGATCAAACAAAAGATGAATTAATAGCGCAAAAACAAATGATTGCTAAACATTTTTCACATAGTGCAGAAATATTGGATAATATGGCTAAAGATTTTCGTCTTCTTTATCAACATATGGCTGAAAACTCCAGTCAATTTATGGATAGTGGTAATATTCAATCTTTAGATTTTGATTCAAATACAGATTCTAACGAAACAAAAGAAATTACGCTTGATAAGCAGCCTAGAGATTATTCTGATGATTCTTCAGGTTTATTTAAAACGGATGAAAATAAATCTTAATCTATGATTTTATTTTCCGTTACTTAATATTCAAGCAATTTTATAGAGTGTAAATTTTTGTAAAAGCGAGAGTTCTAAGATGATTAATTCATTAAAACAACAAAAAAAATTATTAAGTATTTTAGCTTTAAGTTTAGGAATAAGTTTATCTGTACTTCCGAATACTTATGCAGCTTTTCCTCCTGCCTCAACCGATAATAATACGCAACTGCCAAGTTTGGCGCCTATGCTTGAAACTGTATTACCATCAGTTGTTAGTATTAAAGTTGAAGGAACAGCTCAAATGCAAAATAATATGCCAGAAGAATTTAGACGTTTTTTTGGTTATCCAGATAGCCAATCAAGGGCGTTTACAGGTTTAGGTTCTGGTGTGATTATTGATTCAGAAAAAGGCTATGTTGTTACGAATAATCATGTTATTGATGGTGCTGATAAAATTACGGTTGCTCTAAACGATGGGCATGAATTTAAAGCAAAACTAATCGGTAAGGATCCACAAAGTGATATAGCATTACTTAAAATCGATGATGCCAAAAAATTAACAGCTATTAAATTAGCAGATTCTGATAATTTACGTGTTGGTGATTACGCTGTTGCTATTGGTAATCCATTCGGCATTGGTCAAACTGTTACTTCAGGGATTATTTCAGCTTTAGCTCGTAGTGGACTTAATATGAATGGTTTTGAAAACTTTATTCAAACAGATGCTTCAATTAACCAAGGTAACTCTGGTGGAGCACTTGTGAATTTAAATGGTGAGCTTGTTGGTATAAATACCGCAATTATTGCTCCAAGTGGTGGTAATGTAGGGATAGGATTTGCAATTCCTAGTAACATGGTAAAAAGTTTAACTTCTCAGCTTATAGAATTTGGTGAAGTAAAACGTGGTGTGCTTGGTATCAAAGGTAATGAATTGACATCGGATATAGCAAAAGCGTTTGATGTTGATGTTCAAAAAGGTGCTTTTGTTAGTGAAGTTATTGAGAATTCAGCCGCACAAGCAGCAGGAATTAAATCTGGCGATATTATTGTTTCGATGGATGGTAAACCAGTCGATAGTTTTGCTGAACTACGTGCAAAAATTGCGACAACTGGGGCAGGGCGAACTGTTAAGCTAGGTTTAATTCGAGATGGTAAAACAATATCTGTTGATGTAAAACTAAAAAATAGCGACGAGACAACAACTGATGCAAAATCACTACATTCTGCTCTCGATGGAGCAACGCTTAGCAATGGCGAAATTAAAGGTCAAAAAGGTGTTTTAATAGGAAGTATTGCTAAAAATTCGCCTGCGTCTCGACTTAGTTTGCAAGAGGGAGATCTTATTACTGGAGTTAATAAAGAACGAGTAACTAATATTGCAGATCTTCGAAAAATTATTGATAGTCATCCATCAGTAATTGCGTTAAATATTATTCGTGGTGATAGTCGTTTATATTTAATTTTACGATAATCAGTCACTTTTTATATCGTCGATGCTTTAGCATCGACGAAAACTTTAATTTTAACCTTTATATAGATGTGTTAAAATCTTCATTATTCTTCCCATTACAATCCTGAAACTAATGCTCAAAAAAATTTTATGTCCAATATTAATTGGAACGGTTTTAGCTATTGTGTTATTGATTATTTTTCCTTCTTTACAAAAAGGAAACCAATCAAATTTTCCAACCTCAATTTTTCATGATGATCCATTAAGTTTTTCTAGTGCCGTTAAAACTGCGGCTCCTGCAGTAGTTAATATTTATAGTCGCTCAATTAATTCTTTTTCTCAGGAATCACAAGATAGTCCAATAACTCCGCTCGGTTCTGGAGTAATTATGAATGGGAATGGGTATATTGTTACTAATTATCATGTAGTTGAAGATGCAGAACAAATTATCGTCGCATTGCAAGATGGACGAATATTTGAAGCTTTATCTGTAGGCTCAGATAAACTTGTTGATCTAGCGGTATTAAAAATAGAGGCTTCAAATATCCCCACTATATTGATAAATCCTCAACGCGAACCTAAAATTGGTGATGTCGTATTAGCCATAGGAAACCCTTACAATATAGGGCAAACTATTACACAAGGTATTATCAGTGCTACAGGTCGTGATGGATTGAGCCCATACAGAAGGCAAAATTTTATTCAAACTGATGCACCAATAAATCATGGCAATTCAGGCGGAGCGCTAGTAAATAGCAAAGGTGAATTAATGGGAATTAATACTCTTACCTTTGCAAAAAATCTAGGAAATGACATTCCTGAAGGAATCGGATTTGCTATCCCAACTGCATTAGCAGTTAAAATCATGAATAAATTAATTCGCGATGGAAAAGTTATTAGAGGATATATAGGTATTGATGGATTAGAATTTGCACCAACTCAAAACCCAAGTGATATGCCAGTGGTGTTAGGTATTTTAGTCACCAGAGCGGAAGGCCCTTCATTACAAGCAGGAATACAAGCTAATGATATTCTGATTATGGTAGATAATAAACCAGTTAAATCCATTGTTGAAACAATGGATCAAATAGCCGAGTTGAAACCTGGTACAATTATCCCCATTATAGTTCAGCGAAATGGGGAAAAGATTGAACTGCAAATAACAATAGGTCAATTACCTGTTTAGTTGTTCTTTTATTTCTTGATTAACTCGACTATTGGCCGTATAATCTGCGGTCTTATCATGTTTTTTTAACACTCGTATGGTGTATAGATTCTGCTTTTATGGCCATTTATATAGCGATACGAAAAACTTAAGAGGCTTATTATGAAAGAAGGTATTCATCCAGAATATACTGCAATTACAGCAACTTGTTCTTGTGGTAACGTTATTAAAACTCATTCTACTGTTGGTCATGATATTCATCTTGACGTATGTGGTGAATGTCACCCATTCTATACAGGTAAACAACGTGATGTTGCAACTGGTGGGCGTGTAGATAAGTTCAAACAACGTTTTGCTATGGTTGGCGGTAAAAAATAATTTTTCGGAAAACCATGTTCCAAAATTAATAATAATTGAAAAGGCGCATAAGCGCCTTTTGTTTTTCAAAATTAGTTTTTTTAGTTAATAATCAATCAAAATCAGGATTAATACCTAAATCTTGCATCATCTTTTTAGCTTGCTTAGGAATACCGTCTTCACGATCTTTTTGTAAATCATCGTCACAAGGTAAAGGTTGACCGGTATAAGCATGAAGAAAGGCTTCACACAATAATTCACTATTTGTTGCATGACGTAAATTATTGACTTGTCGGCGAGTGCGTTCATCAGTCAATATTTTTAAAACTTTCAACGGAATTGATACTGTAATTTTTTTTACTTGCTCGCTTTTTTTACCATGTTCAGCATAAGGACTTATATATTCGCCATTCCATTCCATCATCTTGTCACCAAATTACATCACAAATAATGTGGGCAATTCTAACGTTTTTTTTATTTTTCTGCAATCTACACACCAAGATAGTTAGACGTCTAGACATGTTGACGTCCTTATTGAATGTGTTATTCTTATACAATCTGTTATTGAAGTAAGCTAAGTATTATTTAGAGGAATGTTATTATGGTTAGTCAAACCAACAATTTAAACCAAGGAACAATAGCTGTTCGTGGTGGGATTAATACTGATGAACAATATGGAAGTGTCGTACCTGTTATTACACCATCTACTTGTTATCGTTATGAAGAATTTGCAAAACCAAGAAAGTTTGATTATGCACGAAAAGCAAACCCTAGTCGGCGATTAGTAGAAGAAACCGTTGCAAAATTAGAAGGTGGTGCAGATGCTATTTTAACAAACTGTGGCATGTCAGCAATTCACCTTATTAGTGTTGCTTTATTAGCGCCAAATGACTTAGTTGTTGCTCCTCATGATTGTTATGGCGGTAGCTATCGACTTTTTAATAGTCTAAGCCAAAAAGGCTATTTTAAAGTGAAATTTGTTGATCAGTCTGATGCGATGGCTTTACAAGAAGCACTTAATTTACATCCTAAATTAGTATTGATTGAAACACCAAGTAACCCATTACTTCGTGTTGTTGATATCAAGAAAATAGCCCAACAAGCACATGATGTTGGAGCTTTGGTTTTAGTCGATAATACATTTATGACGCCGATTTTACAAAAACCGTTGGAGCTTGGTGCTGATATAGTCAGCCATTCTTGTACCAAATTTTTAAATGGGCATTCGGATTTATTAGCCGGAATTTTAGTCTTCAAAGACCAACAGCTTGCTACAGATGTTTTATGGTGGGCCAATAATATTGGTACGCTTACTTCATCATTTGATAGTTATCTTTTATTGCGTGGGTTACGAACTCTTGCTGCACGTGTTAATTTACAACAAGAAAATGCTCAAAAAGTTGTTGAGTTTCTTATTAATCACCCAAAAATAGCAAAAGTATTTCATCCCTCTTTACCATCTAATCTTGGGCATGATATTGCTAAAGAACAACAAAAGGGGTTTGGTTCGTTACTAAGTTTTGAACTGGTTGGAAATGCCGATGTAATGCCGAAGTTTTTAAAAACGCTTAAAATTATTACCTTAGCTCAATCACTTGGTGGTGTTGAAAGTCTTGTCTGCCACCCAGCAACAATGACACATTCAGGTATTAGTGCTGAAGCACGAAAAACAGCGGGTATTTCAGATCAGCTATTACGTATTTCAGTTGGTTTAGAAGATATTACTGATTTACTAGCTGATTTACAGCAAGCACTTGAAACGATTTAATTGAATTTTTAGATTGAAAGAAGGTTGATGATATAATGCTATAATGTTATTTCATCAATCCATTATTTGCAATTTTATTAAAGTAATGTTTTATTTTTCCTGAAATTTTCTATCTTCTTTTTTATCTCGGTAAAAATTTCATCGATTGAATGCCGTTTAGCTCTACCACAAATTTTTGCCTCTTCATTGCAGACCAAACATTGTCTTGGTTGATTTTCGAATTGAGAACGTGAAAGGCTATTTTGTGTAACAATGTCAATAACATCAATATCCCACAAACGCCCTAAGGGATGATTATTTTCGACTTCAATACAATATTTTTTAAGAGTTTTAGCTGAACATTTAATTGCTATGATTGCTTCTGAACCAGTAATGTAATGGAAATGATCTTCATTGATTATTGTTATATCATTTTGTAAAAAACAGAAATGTAAAGCTTTGATAGCTTCGTCAAAAAGATAGCGTGCTCCGCTACTGTTTTTTATAGGACCAGGAATAACTATGCTTAATGATATGATTGGATATTTATAGCATGTCATTGCATGCTTTTGGTTTTCAACTCGCTTTTCCTTGGCTAGTAGCATTTGCTCAAGGGTAATAGGAGTACCATCATCAAATTTAATTTGCATTTTTTTCATCGGATAGAAAAAGTAATAGCATGACACTTTTACATGGCAAGCTATTACTATATTAATAAAGATTAAAATTAATCTTTAACTTGACGCACAACATCAATAACTGAACCATCGCGGAAATGTACGATACCAACGATTTTATCATTAAATTCGATTGGTTTTGGTTCACCAGTTAAAGACACAGCACGTTGATAAAGCTCTTCAATGCTCATAATTGGTAAATTAGCAGCTTTTAAACGTTCAGCAATTTCTGGACGATTAGGGTTAACAGCAATACCATGGTCAGTGACTAGCACATCAACGCTCTCACCAGGAGTAACTAATGTTGTTACCTTTTTAATTACTGTTGGAATACGGCTACGAATGAGTGGCGCAACAACAATTGTTAAGTTTGCACCAGCAGCCGTATCACAGTGACCACCAGAAGCTCCGCGCATTACACCGTCAGAACCAGTTAATACATTAACATTGTAATCAAGGTCGATTTCTAACGCACTTAAAATAACAATATCAAGCTCATCAACACTTGCACCTTTTGAAGCAGGATTTGCATAAACATTAGTTGAAACTTCGATATGATCTTTATTTTTACCTAAAGATTGTCCCGCAGTGCCGTCAAAACTTTGAGTATCTAATAAACGTTTAACTAATCCTTTTTCGTGAAGATCAACAATACTTGCTGTAATACCACCTAAAGCAAATGATGCAGTGATATTTTTCGCACGCATGCGATTTTCAAGGAAACGAGTTGCTGCAGTTGACGATGCACCAGAACCAGTTTGGATTGAAAAACCATCTTTAAAATAACCAGAGTGTTCAATAACATCAGCTGCATAACGAGCGATCATCAGCTCGCGTGGATTGCTAGTGATACGCGCTGCACCCACACTAATTTTAGTTGGGTCACCCACTTCATCAACTTTAACAATATAATCAACTTGATCTTGGCGAATACTTGCTGGATGGTTAGGATATCCAACAATATCCTCAGTTAGTAGTACAACTTTTTTCGCAAATTGCGCATCAACCATAGCATAACCTAGAGCACCACATTGTGATTTTCCAGATACACCATTAGCGTTACCTTGTTCATCAGCGGTTGATACAGCTAAAAATGCGATATCAATGTTAATTTCACCACTTTGGATCAGTTTTACACGCCCACCATGAGAATGGATATGGACTGGGTTTTCCATTAAACCGTGAGAAATCGCATCGGCTAATTTACCACGTAAACCAGAGGTATAAATTTTAGTAATTACACCAGATTCGATATGAGGAATTAACGCTGAGTTACAGCTTAATAAAGAACTTGAAGCTAGCGTCAAATTTTTAATGCCTAAATTACTGATAGTCTCAACAACTTTGTTGATAACCTTATCGCCTTCACGAAATGCATGGTGAAAAGAGATAGTCATACCATCACGCAATTCACATTTTTTAATTGCTTGCTCAATAGAATCACACAATTTACGCGTATATTTAGACTCATCTTTTAAATATGGTGTTGTTGCGTTAGCATTAACAAAAGGCTTAATATTCTTGAGATCAGGATGCTGTTTAAGCAAATCATCAATTTTTTTGTTTATAGAAGTAGTCATTTTTCAATCCTATCAAATTTCTTTACGTACACCAGAATACTTAGCCAACTCGATAACTTTTCTAGCTCGAGCAATAATCGGTGCATCAATCATTTTGCCATTTAGAGAAATAACGCCAAGGCCTTTTCTTTCTCCCTCTTCTGCTGCTTCAACCACTTTTTGGGCATGTTCAACTTCAGCTGCTGTTGGAGCATAAGCATTGTGGAGCAGATCGATTTGTCTAGGATTAATGAGCGATTTACCGTTGTAACCTAATTTTTTGATTAAGCTGACTTCTTTCAAGAAACCTTCATCATCATTAACATTAGAGTAAACAACGTCAAAAGCATCAATTTTAGCCACACGTGCTGCATGTAATACTGCACAGCGAGCATAGAATAATTCTGTACCATCGCCACGTTCAGTTTGCATATCAACAAGATAGTCAAATGCAGCTAGCGCAATACCGATTAAACGTGGAGAAGATTTAGCAATAGAAACGGCATTAACAACACCTTGAGCAGATTCGATTGCAGCCATTAATTTAGTGCTACCAACTTCACGCCCACACTCTTTTTCGATTCTTTCAACATGAGCTTCTAACTCATGAATATCTTCAGCACAGTTAGTCATTGGTAAACGTACTACATCAACCCCAGCTCTTACAACTGCTTCAAGGTCTTTTAGACCAAATGGAGTATCAAGCGCGTTGATTCGTACTACTGTTTCAATTCCGTGCTCTTTATAAACAGGAAGAAGTAAAGTTTGTGCGACTAATAAACGCGCTGAATCTTTTTCCTTAATTGAAACAGCATCTTCAAGATCGAACATGATTGAATCAGGTTTATAAACAAACGAAGTTGATAACATAGCGGCGTTTGCACCTGGAAGAAATAGCATACTTCGACGTAATTTTTTCATAGTAATTTACTCCAATCTAAGTTTTCTTCTTCTGCGCCACGTAAAACTGCACATTGAACTCTAGCTTTAATAGCGCAATCAAGTGCACCTTTATCATCAATAATGATTAAACCGTCGGTTACATTAAGCCCATTTAAAGTTTGATCAACAACCGCACGGATTTGATCGCCAAATTGTTTATTAACATCACTATTAATAACAATTTCAATTCCCGTGTTTGGCATGACTTTGACTAACAAATCGCTAGATTCAAGAGTCCCCGCCATGGCTTCTTTTTGTATTTTCATTTTTTTACCTTTTAAAACGTATTAAATTTTAAATTTATCCAAATTAGCTGAAAGGTAATCCCATGTAGTAGATGGAACTAGTTTTTTTACCTCTTCATATTGCCCTGATGCCAATAATTTTCTTACTAATGAAGCTGATACAATAGTATCACCTTCGGTTATTCGTTGAACTTCAACAAAAGTAATTGCTGAGTGGTTACTAACTGCTTTATCTTCAAGCCAATAAGACATTGCTTCATTATAAGCCTTAGTTACTTCGTCATAGGGTTCAGTTCCAACAAATCGATAGTTAATATTAAGCGCTGGAGCAATATAATTTCGGAATATAAGCAGATCGATACCCATATAGGCCTGATCGATTTTTGTCTTATCTTTTAGAAAATAAGTTGGAAATGTTGCTCTTGAAATAATATAAGGAGAACTTGCATGTACTGTAACATTTTTTATCTGTTTAGTACCATCTTTAACTAATTTCAAACGTGTATCAAATGAAAATAGCGATGCATTTTCATTGACGACAAAAACATGCAACCAATCACATTGACTTGCAGCATATTGAATAAGATATTGATGGCCTTTAGTGAAAGGGTTAGCATTCATAACAATGCTACCAATTTTGCTCCCTTCTTTTTGTTGCGTGCTTAGTTGTTTACAATATTGCCTTATTCCAACTGGATTGTTTTCCATTAGGACAACAAGATCTGTTATTTCAACAATAGGATAAAACCCACATCCTTTAAAAAAATCTATATTTTCAGGTTTTGTATACAAAAAAAGATGGAAATAGCCATTTTCATTGGCATATTTTATTGCATGATCCATCAAGGTTAGATTTAGTTGATTGCCACGATGATTAGGATCAATAGCAACACATTTAATAATATTGCGATCAATACCTGCACAAGCAATAATTTGTTCATTGATTTTAGCTACCATAAAAACAGTAACTTGTGAATCCAGATCAAGATCAGAGCGAGATAGCAACTGTTTAACTTCTTTATAATCTTGTTCTGCTTTAGAAATATCAACAACGGCATAATCAACTAAATCGTACATAAATTTACCTCTATTCAGCTACTACATAATTAGTTAGTCGACCAATTCCTGTAATTTCGACTTCAATTGTATCGCCATCTTTCATAAATACTGGAGGATTACGTTTTTTCCCAACTCCACCTGGTGATCCAGTAAGAATAACATCACCTGGAGATAAACGTGTAAAAGTACTAATATAAGAAATTAATTCAGGCACAGTATGCACAAGATTTTTAACTGAATCATGTTGCATTTGCTCGCCATTTAAATAAGTAGTTAAAAATAATACTTTTGGATCAGGAATTTCATCGCTTGTTGTAATACATGGACCGAAAGCACCAGTGCTAGGCCAGTTTTTACCTGCGGTAAACCAAGTATATTGCCAGTCGCGAATAGAACCATCCATATAACAGCTATAGCCAGCTACATATGATAATGCATCTTCTTGCTTAATGCGAAAACCAGCTTTACCTATAATAATAGCTAATTCTCCTTCATAATCCAACTCATTAGTAATAGCTGGTTTAATAATGTTGGTTTTATGACCTGTTTGAGAATCAGGGAAACGAACAAAAAGTGTTGGTGCTGAACTGGTTTCATTAAATTCTGCTCGTTTTTCGGCATAGTTCATACCAACACACAAGATTTTATTTGGATTTGGAATAACAGGTAAATAAGTAATGTCTTGTTCATCAATGTCACTTGGGGCATTAAGGTAGGTTTTGGCAATAGATAGTCCTTCTTTATCGGCAAGTAGTGATTTTAAATCGGCATATTTATCACCTAATTTTTGCTTTAAATCAACAATACCATTATTAGTAAGAAGACCAAAACTTGCTCTACCAGAGACAAGATAACTGACAAGCTTCATGAAAACTCCTTAAAAGCTATTTTGTTAATTGTAAATATTAAATAAAAATGAACAACCTTAGTATAAACCAAGGTTGTTATTTAATATGTAAAATCTATACTAAGAAATTGCCGAGAATAAGTAATGATACTGATACATTGATTGCACCACCAATACGAGTTGCAATTTGTGCAAACGGCATAAGTTCCATACGTTCTGCAGCAGTTAAGATTGCCACGTCACCAGTTCCGCCTTGACCACTTTGACAACAAGAAATAACAGCAGCATCAACAGGATACATACCAAGTTTTTTAGCAACAAAGAAACCAGTAGTAACCAAACTAACAACTGTACAAACAATTACAATTAGGTTTGTGATTGTGAATGCATCTACAATTCTTTCCCAAGGAGTGATAGCAACACCCACCGCAAATAAAATTGGGTAAGTAACAGACGTTTGGAAAAATTTATAAACAACTTGTGACCCACTTAATACTTTAGGTGAAACACCAGATACTAATTTAACAAAAACTGCTGCAAATAGCATTCCTACTGGTGCTGGAATACCAGTCACTTTGTGACCAATCATACCAACCATATAAAGAATAGCTGCTAATAATACACCTGAAGCGAATGTAGTTACATCAATAATCGATTCAGTTTTAGCTGCTTTTTTATCAGCAACTTCATCATCTGCTGGTAATAGTCGACCGTTACCAGTTAAGTGCGGATAAGCTTTACCGATACGATTTAAAATACCACCACAAATAATACCAGTTAAACCACCTAACATTACGATTGGTAACACACGACCAAGCGCATCACCTTGTTCCATACCTAAGATTGAAGCGTACCCGATTGAAAGTGGAATCGCACCTTCACCAACACCACCAGCCATAATAGGTAATACTAAGAAGAAGAATGTTTCAAATGGTGTTAAACCAAGTAAATAACCAACACCGACACCAACAAGCATACCAACGATTTCACCACATACCATTGGGCCGAAGATTTTTAAGAATCCTTGGATAAGTGTTTTCTTATCCATATTCATAATACTCCCCACGATGATACAACAGATATATAAATAAAGAATATGTGTATCTTTATAGAATTTTTTTGTTGCAACAACGACTGGTTCAGGAAGAATACCATAATAAACTAATGCAGAAGGAATAAAGGTTGCACAAATTGCGGCAGCTCCCATTTTTCCTACGATCGGTAAACGCTTACCAATTTCGCCACAAAGAAAACCGAAAAAAGCACAAGTAACTACCATTACAACGATTTCGCTAGGTAATTTACCTGTTACTAAAACTTCAGCGAAAATAAGAATACCTGCGATAATAAATAATGGAAGTGGGATAACACCAATTTTGTAGTTATCCATCAGACGCCACCAATTGTATGGCCAGCCTGTTAGATTTTCTGTAACAGTCTTACCCGTTGATTCTTTTCCATTAATGTTTTTCTCAGATGAGTTAAAATTCACCATTAATTTTTTTCTCCAAAATAAGTTGATTTATTCAAAATTATTGGCGGGTATGTTTACAAAAAATTAATGAAATTTTTGTGATATAAATCATAAATTAACTGTGGTTTTTATGGTTTTAAAGGATATATGTTTTTTTTATGCTGTGATACACTTATTTGAACTTAATTTAAAAAGAAAATACAAAAATGCGAAAGAAAATCCACTTGTCGTTTACCACAAAACTTTTTTTATCGCTTTTGCTCTTTTCGTTGATTGTTCTTGCGCTATTACAAAGTTATATTTGGAACACAACTGAAACAAATTTGTATCGAAGTTTGGGCGAAAAAGCGCAAATTCAAGCAAAAGAGTTATCTGTTTTACCAAGTTTAATTGAATATGTCAAAGATAAAGACACAAATAAAATAGCTAATTTAATCACAGATATATTTAAACAAAGTGATGCAAGCTATATTGTTATTGGTGATGCTAATGCTAACCGCTTATTTCATACAGCCAATAGCCCTTTACATTCCCCGATGGTAGGAGGGGATAATCAAGAGGTTCTTAACGGTAATAGTAGTATCACCATTAGTGAGGGTTCTCTTGGTCTAGCATTAAGGGGGAAAGCTCCAATTATTGAAAACGGTAAGATTATTGGTATAGTCTCGGTCGGTTATATGATTGATGGTATTTATGCATTGCATATAAAACAGTTTATACCGTTTATCATTTTTTGTTCCTTGTTATTCTTAGCATTATTTATCTTTTCATACTGTTTTTCAAAAGCAATTAAAAAACAGATGTTCAATTTAGAGCCTAAAGCAATCGCACTACTGGTAAAAAGCCAAAAGTCGATCATGGAATCGATTTTTGAAGGTGTTATCGCCATTGATCTTAATCATAAAATTATCAATATTAATCAATCTGCTCGCACAATGTTAGATATTAAGATAAATGATGACGAGTTACATAAACATGATTTAAGCGAATTTATCACCTCAAGTGACTTTATCTACAAAAAAGAAAATCAAACTGAAGACATACACGATCATATATGCTATTTCAATAACATGATTGTTATTGCCAGCCGAGTTCGAGTGGTTATTGATGATAAAATTCAAGGCTGGGTAATTACTTTTCGCAATTTTGATGATATTAATGTATTAAGTATGCAATTAACGCAAGTAACACAATATGTCGATAATTTACGCGCATTAAGGCATGAACATCTTAACTGGTTAGCAACGCTATCAGGTTTAATATATATGAAACGGTATGATGAAGCGCAATCATTTATTGCATTGCATTCTGCCGATAACCAAAGTAATTTAGACTTTATCACCAAACATTTTAATGTGCCGGCTATATGTGGTTTATTAATTGGCAAATATTCAAAAGCACACGAAATTGGCTTAAATCTAGTATTTGATCCAGCATGCCAATTAAATGCATTACCTTCACTTATCACCGAAATAGAATTTATGTCAATTTTAGGAAATTTGCTTGATAATGCTTTTAATGCTAGCTTAAAAAATGATCGTGGTGATAAAACCATTTATCTCTATCTTAGCGACGCAACAAATGAAGTTGTATTAGAGGTAACTGATCAAGGCTGTGGTATTGATGAAAATATTCGCGATTCAATTTTCGAACCTGGCGTCACATCGCAAGAAGGTAAAGAACACGGTATTGGTTTACACCTTGTTTCGACCTATATAAAAAAGGCCAATGGTTATATTACATTTGAAGATAATACCCCTTATGGAACAATTTTTTCTGTATTTATACCTAAATAATAAAAAGGCAATTATATGAATCAATTTCAAGAAGATAATATCAAAGTGCTTATTGTTGAAGATGAACCAATTTTAGCAGAACTAAATGCAGAGTTTATTCAAAAAGACACAAAAGTTAAAGTAATTGGAATAGCTTCAACACTAGAAGAAGCTAAAATAATGGTAGAAAAACTAAAACCAACCTTAATATTACTCGATAATTATTTACCTGACGGCAAAGGAATAGAATTATTTGAATACATCATCAACAATCATCTAGATTGCTATGTTATTTTTATTACAGCCGCAAGTGATATGGATACTTGTAGTAAAGCGATTCGTTATGGTGCTTTTGACTACTTAATAAAGCCCGTATCTTACCAAAGGCTAAAACACTCGCTTGAGCGTTTTGAACTATTTTTATACCGACAAAGCCTACAAAAACATGTCAATCAACGAAAAATAGACGAACTTTTCAATTTGCAAACTAAAGATTTTGTTGATATGAACCGCCACTCCAAAGGGATTGAAGAAATCACGCTACAAAAAGTCAAAGACTTATTTATGCAAACCGATAAAGCACTCACTGTTGACGAAATAGTCGAAAAAGCCAATATTAGCAAAACGACCGCTAGGCGATATTTAGAATATTGTGTACAAATCAAATTATTAACAGTCGAACTTAATCATGGAAAAATTGGACGACCAGAAAGGCTATATAAACGTTTAGGGAAATAGTATTTTATCTGTTTCAGATAAAATACTAGCTTTGAAAACATACCTATTTGAGTTTTTTTTAGTTATTGGTACTAGTAACAAAGGAAAAAACAGCTTCTATAACAACCAAATACCTATATCTACCTTATTTTGGCGTTAGAATACGCAGCAACTGAGTAAGGTAGTACGCCAAACAAGGATGTTTGGATCGGATGTTACCACCGATACTACTCATTTCCCCAAAAGGGAAAAATATTTAAAACCACTACTTCAAACAATACCACTGTCCTCTATAACTGTCTGATTTAATTAAAAAAGCGAAATAAAAAAACTTCAATAAAATCAATACTCTACCTGAACATTTTTAGAGTAAGAAACACGCTTTTGGCACCTCAATGTTAATAAGCCTGCCTTATCAGCGCGCCAAAATATACCGATAACAAAGTAAAGCTAGCACGTCAAACTGGGCTGTTGGGCGTGTTTGTGTTTTAGATGTTATCAGCAATATTAATTATTCCGCAAAAATCAAAAAGTCCTAAAGCTAATACTCTATTTTAATTAAAAAATTTACTTATCTCTAAAGCCAATCGTTTTCATCTTTACATTTTTTTACAAAAAAGTCCGCCAAAAAACTAGCCAACTATTTTTTAAACGGCTATACTCTTATTGCTATAGGAAAATAAGAGAATAATTACAAAAATTCAAATAAAACAAAATATTATTTGACACGAGGAACGTAATGCAGTATCATTTTTGGCACAAGCACTGGCTAACCTACGTCTTAAATTTATCTAATAACCCTATTCGACGAGTTTTTGCACGAAACTCATTTATATCTTCGAAATTATCCATAAAATTATTTTCAAAAGTTCCATTGGTATTAGCGCTATTGTTGTTATTGCCGTACTCCATAGAATCGCAGGCTTTGTCGGCAACGACTTCTGAGCGCATTCACGGTACTGCGCCTTATTTAACTTTTGATGGCGGTGTTACTAAAGTGACTAAAACAGATGACTTATTAACTATTAAATTATCAAATGGACGAACATTCACACCGCAAAATAATCCTTCATCATCGACAGTTCCAATCGAGTTACCTAACATAGGGGATACTTTGGCTAATATCGATATGATAGTCCAGCCAGCTGATTCAGTGAGCTTAAATGATTTGGTGACACAAGGTAAATGGGGCTATGATGATGGTGATAATCAGGTAACGGCAATGGGAAATATATCGGTATCATTTATGGATAAAAATGGTAATACCGTTAGTCGTCGTGATGCTTTAGATATTTGTAAGGCACCTTATAAGATAACATTAAGTAGTACGGGAGGTAGTTTAGCAACGCAGTATGGCGTGCCCAAAAGTAGTACTTTCAGTGAAGGTACTGCGGTGTATTATATCACTCCGCCGCCACAACCAGTTATTTGTTCGGTCAGGCCGAATTTGCTATATGGTGGTACGACTGGTATCGATTCTAACGACAATCCTAAATTCGCTGGCCCATCTAGTGGAATGGCAACACATTTTCAAACAAAAAAATTAAGGGGTAAGTGTTTTTTAAATTCAACGGGAGGCAAGTAGCCTAACGAAGAATGTAATCGTTTATGATTATACCAATAAGCATAAGCCGAAAAAGCGCGTTGTAATTCAGCCGTTGAGTTGAAACGTTGGCCTTTTACAAATTCCGTTTTAATTGTTTTAAATGTCGCTTCCGCTACCGCATTGTCATATGGACCCCCTTTCTTGCTTAATGAATGCGTGATATTAAATGTCTTAAAACACGCCTCTAATAACCGATTATCAAACTCTTTGCCTCGGTCTGAATGAAATAAATCCAATTTTGATAATGGCAGTTTAATTTG